>LUZL01000061.1 GCA_001603615.1 Bacteroidales bacterium Bact_20
AAATATCAAAAAAATGTATTAACAAAACTGGTAGAATATAAGCCTGATTTAGTAGTAGCTGGGCATTCACATATTTTACAAATTATTTATGATAAGCAATTTAATTGGCTTTTTATTAATCCTGGGGCAGCTGGTAATTATGGATTTCATCAAAAAATCACACTTGTAAAAATAACAATAAAAGATCAAAGGGTTAGCAATGCACAAATATTTGAAAAAGAAAAATGAAAGAGAAAAAATATTATTGAAGGATTCTAATTTTAGCGAATTTAAGGATAATATGTTTTTTGCCAGCAGTTTCGAATTCTACCAAAGCTTTTGCTTCTGAATTGTTACCTTCAATACTTATAATTTTACCTTTGCCAAATTTATTATGTTCTATCAATACACCATCTTTTAATTTTTTAAGTAGATTAATACCTAGAGAATAGTTTTGTACTTTAGTATCTAGCTCATCTTTACTATGAATTTTCTCTGGTTTATCATTAGCATACTTTTTATTATAATTACTATTTTGATTAAAATTACCTGGTAAACTTTTTCTTTGAGATTGTCCATTGAGAAATAGTTTTTGAGATTTAGCATCAAAATTTTGATTATCCATTTCAAAAATAAATCTACTAGGTTCATTAAATCTAACCACGCCTTTGCTAAATCTAGTCATAGAGAAGCTAATATACAATCTTTTTCTAGCTCTAGTAATAGCTACATAAAATGTACGTCTTTCTTCTTCTATAGCTTTAGTTTCCATTAAACTATTAAAATGAGGTAATACATTCTCTTCTACTCCGACAACGAAAACATTATCAAATTCTAACCCTTTAGCGTTATGAATAGTCATCAGTGAAATCACATTATCTTCTTCTATTTCATCGTTTGATGTAATAAGAGAAATGACAGCTAAATAATCTTCAAGAGTAGGAAACATACCATCATTTTCTTCCATAAAATGTTCTGTATAATCTTGTATACCTGATAACAAAGCATCTAGATTTTCTGCTCTTTCGTGACTATCAGATTCTACATATTTGTAATAACCAGTTTCATAGATTATTTTTTTTGCCATATTGAAAGCATCTAACTGATCCATCACCTGCCTATACTTTTCCATAGAAGCATGAAAAGTCTTTATTCGTAGTTGAGTAGGCTTGCTAATATCTAATTCATACTCATCAATATGAGCTAAAAGAGTACTAAAAGGCAAATCGCTATTAGTATAAAAGGCTTCTTGCAATTTAAGAGCTGTAGTATTACCTATACCACGAGGTGGTAAATTAATAATACGTTTAAAATCTTCTATATCATTTGGATTAACAATAAATCTAAAATAAGCTAAAGCATCTTTTATTTCTTTTCTTTCATAAAATGACATACCACCATAAATACGATAAGGTAGATTTAAGCGTCTAAGCTCATCCTCTAAAGCTCTAGAGAGAGCATTTACACGATATAAAATCACAAAATCTTTATAATCATAATGATAATTTTGTATTAACTGAAAAATATTGCTTACTACTTTTCTAGCTTCTTCATGTTCATTATCAGCAGTTAATATAGCAATTGGTTCTCCTAACTCATTATCTGTTACGATTTTTTTTTCAATTCTTGCTTTATTATAACTAATTAAATTATTAGATACATCTACTATTCGCTTAGTAGACCTATAATTACGAGTAAGAATAAATGTTTTTAAATTTGGAAAGTCTTCTCTTAGTTGAAAAATATTTCCAATATTAGCACCACGAAAAGAATAAATACTTTGTGAATCATCACCAACGACACATAATTGCTCATTTAGATCTGCTAATTGTTTAACTATAGCATATTGAGCATAATTAGTATCTTGGTACTCATCTACAAGGATATATGTATATTGATCTTGATAATTTCTAAGAATTTCAGGAAAATTATTAAAAATTTTAAAAGTAAATAGGAGTAAGTCATCAAAGTCTAAAACATTCATCCTTCTACATCTCTGCCAATATTCTAGATAGATATCTACAATATGAGGTTGCCCAAATTTAGTATCTTCTATAATCATATCTTGATTTTGAGCATAATCATATGGATCTACAAGCATCATTTTAGCTTGAGAAATGCGAGATTGCACCATATCTGGTTTATGTCTCTCACTCACTCTCATATCCTTGATAATTTCCTTTAGTAAACCTCTTGTGCTCTCTGTATTAAAGACTGTATAACTGCTACTATGACCTATTAATTCTGCATTTTTCCTAATAATCCTTGAAAATACACTGTGGAAAGTACCAGCAGCTATAGTTTTAGCTTTTTTTTCTCCAGCAAATTTATATATTCTACTTTTTAGTTCATTAGCTGCTTTATTAGTAAAAGTCAATGCCATGATATTGTCGGGTTTAAAACCATGCTCTAGTAAATACAAAATTTTGTATGTAAGCACTCTGGTTTTTCCACTACCTGCTCCTGCAATTATCATCATCGGTCCATCTAGATATCTGACAGCATTTAATTGCTCTTCATTTAATTCCTTTGTAAAAATATCTCCCATAACTTTCTAAACAATTAATTTAAATGTATGTATAATGTCATCTAATATCCTATTAAAAAAATAAATATTTTAGCCTTTAGATTTTTTAAATTAATTTCCCTATAGCAGTTATATTCACCCTTTTAATACAATAATATATTTAATAGTAAACTTATTGCAAATATACAATAAAATAATCAAAAAAAAATTAGAAATTATAAAAATCAAAAAGAAATTCTTTTCTAATTAAATTTAAATATTACGTTTTTACAATTTGTTTATCCAGTCTACTATAGTTTTTATTACTTGCTCACTCATAGTCTGCTCTATAATAGCATACTCATCTGGTAATCCAGTATTAGCATATTGAAAAAGATGATTTAGCCCTTCAAATGTCACAGATTCTACTACACAATTTTTTTTCTTACACAATGCATTTTGTTTAAACATTTCTTCATTCTCAATAGCTGGCACTTGCACGTCTTTGCTACCAAAAAGAGCAAGTGTATTACATTTTAAATTTTTTAAATATTCAGCAGGATCTATGTTTATAAATGTTTTGAACCAGGGACTAGTATATGATAACATAAATTGATTTATTAAAGATTTATTAATACTATATTTTATAAGCAATGAACTATCAACATTTCCAAAATTTAATGTAAATAAGCTGTCTAAAAGTTTTTTCCATTTATCAGAAGTCTCTGTTTTAATTATTTGTAAAGCTTGTATATTAAATTTATAATAAGGTTCAGTTATTTCAATAGGTACACCATATAGTTCCATTATTTTTCTTGTTTGTAGAGCCAATAATTGATCACATGGCATTGTAACACCTGCTAGTGCAATAGCAAATTTTAAATTCTTATTTTTACTAGCCAATAAAAAAGCTATTATTCCTCCTTCGCTATGACCTATTACGCCGATATTATTTTTATCAACGAAAGGTTGAGTTTTTAACCAATTAATAGCAGCTTGTGCATCATTAGCAAAATCAAAAGTTGTAGCTGTTGAGAAATTACCTTCAGACTGTCCAACACCTCTATCATCATACCTTAAAACTACTATACCTGCTTTAGTAAGTCTATCAGCTAATAATGCAAATGGTTTATGGAGAGCTATACTCTCATCTCTATCTTGTGGTCCACTACCAGTTATTAATACTACAGCTTTATGTTTGGAATTAATGTCTGGTAGAGTAATTGTGCCAGCTAGCTTAATTTTATCTTTTTTATTATAAAATTCTACCTCTTTTGTAATATACGGATAAGGAGGAGAAATTTTTTGTGGTCTATTAAATGAAAAAGTATCTATTTCAGATATTCTATGTAATAATAAAGGTAAACTTGTTCCAGATTGATACC
>LUZL01000062.1 GCA_001603615.1 Bacteroidales bacterium Bact_20
GTAGCGACCAAATACTTGCAAAACTACATTATGTGGTATGTGGTGAGGAGCAAGTACTTATCAGATGAAGTTATTAGTAATATTGGCAGGATGTTAAACCTGGCATCATCGGATAGACAAGCATGGTATGAATATTTTAGAATTAGTAAAATATCATATACAGTTTGAAACATTTAAAAAATGTTCGTTACTTTCCGACTCCACACTACCCCCCTCTTTATTATCTCTACTCATGTATCTCAATATTTATATGTGCTAGCTCCTTATATCTTTTTAGTCTGATTTTGTAATCTTCTAATTTATGTCCTCCATTATTTTTTACACATATTATGCATGCATATTTATCTGCTGCTAATTTCCATAAATGTAAATCAATTACTTTACTCTCTCCATCAGATTCTATTGTAGCTATGATATTCTCTGCTAGAGTAAGATCTATTTGTTTGTCCAATAATATTGATGCAGAATCTTTTATAAGTGAGTATGTCCATCTGAATATTAGAAAGGCACTTACTAAACCCATTAATGGATCTAAAAAATTTAAGTTTAGGTATTTGGCTCCTAATAATGCTATAATTGCAAAAATAGAAGTCATAGCATCGACTATTACATGTAGATATGCCGATTTTAAGTTTAAATCCTTTTCTTGCTTATTATTACTTTGTAATATTAAGGCGCATATTATATTTACGACCAATCCTATTGTAGCTACTAATAATGCATAATTATAATTTATACTTATGGGGTTGAAAAGTCTTTGTATTGATATAATTAATACAAATATTCCCATTAATCCTAATATTAATGCACTTGTATATGCCCCTAATATTTCTATTTTCCAGGTACCGAAAGTATATCTTGTATCTTTAGATAATTTTCTTGCTAATATGTATGATATTAATGATATACTTAGTGCAGATGCATGGGTGCCCATATGTAATCCATCTGAAAAAAGTGCCATTGAACCAAATATCCATCCTGCTATTATTTCTGCAAGCATGGTAACTATTGTTATTATTACTACAATTAGTGTTTTACGTTCTGCAGATTTTTTCTCATTATTAAAATTATGACTTTGTTGCCAATCAGGTGAATTTGTAAAATTCATTTTTAATTAATTCTTTAATTTTTTTTACAAAATTATTAAAAAATGATAAAAATTATTAATTTTGCATTATTATTTATTGCGGTAGTAGCTCAGGTGGTAGAGCATCAGCTTCCCAAGCTGAGGGTCGCGGGTTCGAGTCCCGTTTACCGCTTTTGATTTTTTATGAAGATTTTATTAAAATTACTCCCAGGTCTACTCCCTTTAATTGTTTATATTTTAATTGATAGCATCTTACCATCTGAAACAGCTATTGCTGTAGCTATTTCTTTTGGTATATTGCAATTTTTAATTATTGGCATTGTTAAAAAACAGTGGGATAAGTTTATTATTTTAGATACTGCACTTTTAGCTCTATTAGGTGGTGTATCTATTGTTTTTGATAATGAATTTTTTTTCTTATGGAAACCAGCTATCATTGAAGCTCTAATGGTTATTTTACTTACAATAGTTTATTTTACTAATATAAATATTCTTTTCAAATGGATGGGGCATTATATGGATATACCCGATGTTAATGAGGAACAGACTAATGCTTTTCGCAGAAGTTTATTTAATATTTTGATTCTGTTTATTCTTCATATAGCATTGATAATTTTTTCTATTTATAATTTATCTCGTGAATGGTGGGCTTTTATCAGTGGAGTGCTTTTGTATATTATAATGGGTATATGGTTAATTGCTCAATTAGCTATTAATAAATTAAATTTTTCCAAAAAGAGAAAAGAACTTGTCCCTGTGCTTAATGATCAACTACAGATAATAAATGTAGCTCCTAGAGATGAAGTACATAATGGATCTAAAATTTTGCATCCTGTCGTGCATCTATATGTTTTTAATAATGAGGGCAAACTTTTATTGCAGAAACGTGGTAATAATAAACTAATACAACCTGGCAAATGGGATGCTAGTGTAGGAGGACATATTTCTTATAATGAGAAACCTGAGGAAGCACTTTTTAGAGAATCTAAAGAAGAAATTGGTTTGAAAAAATTCAAACCTGAGCTTATCCATCATTATATATGGGAATCAGAGATTGAACGTGAATTAGTTTTTATCTTTATAACTTCTATTTTAGATCAAAATCAATTAAAGCTTAGCAAAGAAGTCTCTGAGCTTAGATGGTGGACTAAAAAAGAAATTTCCTCTCAACTAGGTAAAAATTTCTTTACTCCAAATTTAGAATTTGAATTTCAAAATATCATTTCTAAATTTTGGAAATAAAATAATTCACAAATGCTCTTTTTCTTTGGCTTAACCTAAATCTTTTTGTACAGCTTTATTTATTTTGCCAGGACCAGTCTTAGGTAGGTCATCTAGTATAATTATATCTTTAGGTAATTTAAACTTAGCAAGACTTTTTCTTAGGTAATCCATTAGTTCATTTTTATTGAGTTGTATACTATCAGCTGGTGCCACATAGCATTTAATTATTTCTCCTCTCAGAGGATCTGGTACACCTACTGCTGCAGCTTCTCTGATACCAGGATATCTTAATAAAACTTCTTCTATTTCTGCAGCCCATACTAGCTCACCACCTACTTTGATAATATCTTTAGATTTACCAATTAAGTATAAAATATTATCTTTATCAAAATAGCCTAAATCACCAGTATAGAACCAATCATTTTTAAAAACTTGCTCATTAAGTTCTGGTTCTTTATAGTATCCACAAAATACTGATTTTCCTTTTACGCTTACTTCTCCGATTTCTCCTTTTTTTACTTCTTTATCATGAGAATCTACGAGTTTCATATCAATATTAGACACTATGTAGCTAAACCCTTTAATATTCTGTGGTGAAGAAACTGCTATAGGTGGTATTACCTCTGTAAGGCCATAACCATTTAAAACAACTGCATTAGGGCATAGTTTAGCAAATTTCATCATTAAGTCTGCTGATGATGGAGCACCAAATACAGTAGCCCATATCAAAGTATCAAGTGAGTAATTCTCAATTTCTTTCAATGTCAATACAGCATAAAACATTGCAGGTGCCATAAATATATTTGTAGCTTTCCACTTGTCTATTAATTTTACTAATTCTAATGGAGCAAATCTAGGCATTATAACAGTACTCATTCCATATTTTATTGCTATTGTGAAATATAATAAACCTGCAGAATGTGAAAATGGTATCGGGGCAACGGACCTCTCAGTATCATCAATTTTTACAATATTTAATAATTTTTCGTATGACCCCATTTCCTTCATTTGCTCAGCTCCTAAATGTATGTGTTCATAGTTCCATAAAGCTCCTTTGGGTTTGCCGGTTACTCCAGATGTATAAAAAATGCTTGATGGCATAGAAATCTCTATACCTTGATCTTCTAGTTCATGATTTGAATTATTTATTAAATCCCAAAAGTAATGAAAGTTTGGATTGTTTTCTACTGTTATTATGTGTTCTAAAGTAGGAATAGCATTTTTTAGTTCTTGTAAATTAAATTTTACATTCTCAGTAGTAATAATTGCTTTTAATTCACAATGATTAGCTATAGAGATAATCTCATTATCTGTTAAGAAAAAATCTATCGGTATTACTACTAAGCCAGTAGAATAAATGGCATAATATGAATATGCATATTCTATGCAGTTAGGCAGATAAATGGCTACTTTGTCTCCTTTTTTAAGCCCAAGATTGAGCAGTCCATTTGCTAATCTGAAAACATCATCTTTTATTCTTTTAAAACTATACTCTACATCATTATAAATAAAAGCTGTTTTGTTGTCAAATTTTTCAGCAGCTTCTATAATTAATTGTCTTACATCTTTTCTCTTTTCCATAATTTTGATATTTTTTGAATCATTTTTTTTACTTTAATAAAGCAAATATAACAATTTTTTATAAATAATATCAAAAATTATATCCTGTTGTTACATAAACACCAGTGCCACCATCATTTTTATATAAACTTTGCCCTACATCTACACTGATGATGAAATTATCATTTAATACTAGGTGCACACCTAATCCTAAACTATGATGAAGTCTATCAGATCTATCTTTGTAATCTATTAAATCATTATTTAGATAATTTAAAGGAATCTTTACAGGATCAGTTATAATTCCATAATCATAGAATGGTTTAATCCGTATTTCTCCTATTTGTTTCTTGGTTTGAAAACTAAAAGCTAAGATTCTAGCCTCTATGTTACCATAGAAAAATCCATCACCCCACGCTCTATTTTTGTAAATACCTCTTAGAGATTTACTGCCACCGAGTCCTTCTACTAATGTATTATTAGAAAATGCTTGTGTTATATATGGCATAAAATAGTAAGGTGCTTGAGCTCCTATTTGATCTTGATATCCTAATCTCAGAGCCATTATACAATGTTCATTAAATAATGGATAGAAAAATTTGAAATTTGTGGAAAATCTAAAAAATTTTTTTGAATCCAATGCATCAATTTTAGGATTGGCAAGTAAATTTAATTCACCATAGATACCTTTAGTAGGATTAAATATTTTGTCTCTGCCATCATATACATATGATATCCTGGGTGCTATTATCCAACCTCCTTCTGCCTCATCTGCTCTGATAAATCCATTATTTATATAATAATCAATTAAAAGTGTAGTGTCAGGTAAGGGATTTTTGGGATGAAATTTATTAATAGCATCTATATTTACTGTACCTATTTTGTAATTAAAAACATGTAATCCAAAGATTAATGATGAATGATCACTCAATTTATACCAAACATCATTTGTGAGTCTGAAAATTTTCCTATCATATCTATAAAACATCCTACTGATATATGATTCGTTATTCTCTTTCATATATTCTGGGTGAAAGGTAGATGCATAACCATTGAATCCATAGAAATCTGTAGCTTGTTCATGTATATACGAAAAATCACTTACTACTCGCCATTTGCCATTTTTTATCCTTTTGCCACTATCAAAAAATAATTGACTTATTATGCTACCTCTTGTAGTTATATCTATCTCATAGCTAATATTGTAAATATAGTTTGGATATAATCTCCCATCTCCGAAATCATACATACTTGTTAATAAACCTACCTCAAAGCCTAAATCAGAATTATACAATACTACTGGCAAAAAATTCCACCTTTTGCCCTTGACTATAGTATCTTGAGAATAGAGATTCATAGCCAAAAGACAACAAAAAATAATGAATAAAAATTTATTTTTCATATTTTAAATTATTTTATTTTTAATTTTTTTCTTAACTATCATATTCCCTATAAACATATAAAGACCAGACACTATAAATGATAAGATGACTAACTCAGGTACGAAGATACCTAAAATAATTAGCAACAAAACATATACTAAGCCAGCTATCACACTCTGAAAGGCAATATCGGGTGAAATATTGAAATGAAATGCTGCCCATGCTGCTGGTAATACAGTAAATCCAATACCTGTAATGAAATTAACTACAGTTACTATATCTCTAATGAAATATGCTATTAAAACAGCTAATAAAATTACTATTAACGTGATAAATTGTGTGTTCTTTTTTAGTTTTTTACTATCGTCTTTATCATTTTTAAAAAGATCTAGAGCAAATCCTGACGAAATAACAAAAATTTGGGTATCTGCTGAGCTCATTATAGCTGCAAAGACCATAACTAGGACTAATGTAGATAATGTTTGTGGTAATAGTGCTGTCAATCCAGCCCCAAAAGCATTAGTAGGTTCTATATTTGGATTTGTAATTTTAGCTGACAAGGCTATCCAAGTAATTATTATGCCGCTAATAAAAGTTAAAATAGCAGCCCACCATAGGCCTTTTTTTACAACTTTTACAGTTTTAGTAGCATATACTCTCTGCCAATATTCTGCACTTTGGAAAACTATTAGTATTCCAAAAAGTAAAAAAGCTATCATCATGCCCCAGTCTAATTCTGTATTTTTGTACATTTCTGGTAAGACTGTAGGAGCATCTTTCATCCAGATTATTCTGAGTAATACTATCATAATCACCATCATTACGAAATATTGAAATATGTCTGTTCTGATGACACTCTGAAATCCACCAATGAATAGATAAACAGCTAATACTACAGCTGCGAAAATCAGAGATTTTTCATATGTCCATCCACTGACTCCTGATAAAACTGCTGACCCTGCTATGAATTGATTTAATAACATTCCTAGATATACTATCATTAGCACTATAGTTGTAATGATACCAGTTTTTTTATCATACTTTATATAAAACCAGTCCATCATAGTATATGTTACTTTTTCATCACTCCATGATTTTAATTTCTTAGCATATGGTATAAAAATAATAAATCCTATTGCTGTACCTAAAAATACAAATAATGCTGATAAACCAAATCTAAATACATACGCAGAAAATGCTACTAAAGCCGCACCTCCTATATATGATGCCACTACTGAAGTAGTGAATCCTAGTGTGCCCACTTTTCGCCCAGCTATTAAAAAGTCTTCTGTCGTTCTTTTACGTGAACCTACGACGGCTATGATTATTGTTATTAAAGTATACAATGCTAATAGCCAATGGTAATCTTGCCATGTACTGAAATATTCAATTATAGATTTAAACATTTTTTTGCAAAAAAAATAAATTTTTTAAAATTGAAAAATTAAAATTGATGAATTTCATTTTTTTTTTAATTTTTCGTCAATTTTTATTTTAGAATAATAACAAATTATTCCCCCTAGGTTTATATTTGATATAATATTCAAATATTTAAATAAAGAATTTAAGAATTATTGTTAAAGTTCAAAAATATAATT
This sequence comes from Bacteroidales bacterium Bact_20, assembly GCA_001603615.1. Taxonomy (GTDB): domain Bacteria; phylum Bacteroidota; class Bacteroidia; order Bacteroidales; family DTU049; genus DTU049. The sequence goes on from LUZL01000062.1 coordinate 6,852, forward strand.
ATAGGAAAAATTAAAATTATACTAACGCATCTATAAACTTCTTCTCCACATTATTCCGTATCCAGCACTTAGCCTAATTTAACTCATATGCACCCATATCAACTGTACCATTAATTATTCTGGGTCCTCCTGATAAATCAAAATCTACACCCCAGATAATATCTGTTTTACCATTGTCAATAGCTGGAGAATTAGCCTGCAGTTTAAAATCTTCCATAGAAGTATTTCTAAATTTAGGATCAACATTAAATTTACAGTTGACAAAATTGTAATTTCCCAGATTGTATTTAGTTTTCAGAATACTATTTTCAGCAGTTAAGTAAAAATCATTTGAAGCTGGGAATTTATCTATTAATATTTCCTCTTCTTTATCACCATACACAATGCAGTTACCAAGATATATGCTTATAGGTCTCACTTGAGTATTACCATTGATATCTTTATAATAATTGTTTAATGCTAGTAGAGATGTAGTTCTAACAGAAGTATTCCAGTAATTAGCAAAGGTGCAATTTTTAAAAATATATTCTCCACCAATTGAGAGAAGAGCAGAATAATATTTAGCATTAGAAAATAGACAATTAACAGCTTCTATTTTAGCACCTTGAGCGAAAAGACTAGCAGCAGCCATATTTCTAATAATCGTATTAGAAATTTTTAATGTAGGATTATTATTAGCTACAGTATCTACATGAATGCCTACATTACCATTTTGTATTATCGCCCAGTGAATTTCATTATCTTTGCTAAGAGCAGACAGCCAAATTCTATCCCACATACCTGCTTGATTTCTATAATAAGGATCTAGTCTATCACTAGTTATTAATACACGATTATTAGGTTCACCATAAATTTTTAAACTACCTCCTTTATAAACCCAAAGCATAGCATCCTTGTGCATATAAACTTTAGTACCTGCAGGTATCACTAGAGTGCAATCCTCATCTACAACTGCTATACCATATATTACATGAGGTTTGTCATTATTCCAAACACCAGAGACTAGGCTATAAGCAGGTAAATATTGTGTGGGGGGATGGTCAGGAGTATGAAAATATGCATTCTGTCCCAAAGCAGTTAATTTTATTTTTTGTGTTTTACCATTTACTATGAAAAGTATGCTGTCCTCTACTATAAATGGAGTATTAGCATCATTAGGATCTATAGTAGCATTCAGAAATAAAAATAAACTATCTTGTGCCATTATTTCTATATCTTCTACTACTGGTCCTGGTTCGCCATCTATATTAAAACGAAACATAGAATTACTCCCATTTGCTAAATATACTTTGTCTATTAGTATAGGCATAGAGGAATAATTATAAATATTAATAACCCTTGTAATAGTAGTAACTGTGGTGAAACTAGTATCTATAAATATGCTATCTGTTGAGAATTTTAATAAACTATTTTTATCAAACTCTTCTTTTGGATGACAGGAGGTAATTATTAAAAAAAAATTAATTATCACTAAAATATGTATAATGAGTTTGTTTTTCATGTGATTTGATAAATGTAAATTTTTACAAAATTAATGTAATAAAATAAACTAAAAATTTTTGCTTTTATTACAATATTAAAATTATTCGAATAGTTTACCTAAGTCTTCTTCTGTTATAGGTATCCTTTTTGAAGTATCTATTAATGTAGCAAATTTTAATTTTCTATTTTGTAATATTAAGATTTTCTCTTCTATAGAATCTTTAACGATAAATTTATAAGAAATTACATTTTTGTCTTGTCCAATACGATGAGTACGATTAATAGCTTGATATTCTACAGCTGGATTCCACCAGGGATCTAGTAAAAATACGAAATCAGCAGCTGTCAAGTTTAATCCTACTCCTCCAGCTTTTAGAGACATTAATAGTAGTTTTATATCTTTATTATTTTGAAATTCATTTACTATTTGCATTCTTTCTTCCATCGGTGTACTACCAGTGAGCATAAGGAAAGAGATATTATTGGTTTCTAAATAGTCTTTATAAAGATTTAAATGTTTAACAAATTGAGAAAACATTATCAGTTTATTATCTGAAATAATGATTTTGTTTATATTTTCTATGACATCATTAAATTTGCCACTTTCACCTGTATAATTTTTATCAATGATAGCAGGATGATTGGCTATTAAACGTAGGCGAGTAATACCAGATAGGATAGATAGATAAGCTTTATCAAAACCGACTTTTTGTTTTAGGTCTAAAAGGAAATTGCGTATTTCACTTTTCTT
>LUZL01000063.1 GCA_001603615.1 Bacteroidales bacterium Bact_20
TATTAAAAAATTATTCATTAATTTTATCTAACAAAATTAATTAGATTAATAAGTAACTTGGTTTATAATGAAAAAATTTTTAAATTTAATTTTACTAATAATATTTTTTTTAGAAAATATTTATTCACAAAATTCTTTTGATGAATTAATGGATAGATTTATTCAAATACCTGAAAAATCAGATACAACGATTTATAATGATATAATATCATCAGGCATAGAAATTATACCATATTTAATTGAGATAATAGACATTAACAAACAATTTTTAGATTTTTGTAATATTAATTCTAATAATTTATATTTAAATTATTTTGGTGTATATGCTGCTAAACTAATAGAAGATATAATAGCAAATAAAAACGATGAAACGTTTAATTTTAATAAAATTTATAATAAAAAGGAAAATACTTATTTACTTAATTATGAGGATATGATAAATATAAAATTTCTATATAAAAAATGGTGGGAGAATATAAATGATACAAAGATTTTTTGTAAGCGAGGAGCTTTAAGTGGATCTAATTATTGTTGGAAATATTGCGAAAATTAATAAAATATATAATGAAAATTGTAACAGTTATAATATGTATCTTATTGTTTTTTGCTTTTTTAACATGAACCATAAGGGAAAAGTAAATTTAGAAAAATTATCTAATAATCATACTTATAGTTTACAAATATTATCGTTTGAATGGAAAAAAGATAGTTTAGGTTGTTACAATATTAGATCAATAGATTTATTTGATAGCTTATTAGATGGATTTTATTTGAATACAAAAAGTGTAAATGATTTTTTAAAAATATTTTTCAGTTGTTTATATTTTTTATAACTTATTATGCTTTTATATATTCTTTAGCAAAAGCTAATCCTTCTCTAAAAGCTTGTATGTTAACGTTTACAATATCTTCGCCTTTTTTACTAAACTGTTCTCTAATAGCATCTTCTATTTCTTGAGGTTCGAAACCCAGATAATGAGCTGCAGCACCAATGAGCACCATATTTGCAGATAGAGGTGCATTTAGTTTTTTAGCTATTTCATCAGCATTTATAAGAACATGATTTTTGTATTTACGAATTTCATTATAGACTAACTCTAAATCAGGATAATTAGGAATATTGGTATAAGGTTCAGAATTAGAAATAATCCAGCCACTTTCATGTAGATAAGGTAAATATCTCAATGTTTCTAAAGGTTCTAATGATAAAATCATATCAGCTTGACCTTTAGTTATCAAATCAGAAAATATTTGAGAATCAGATATTCTAAGATGAGAAACTACCTCTCCTCCACGTTGAGACATACCATGTACCTCTGCTTGTTTAATATTCAAATTCTTTTTTATAGCAGCTAATCCTATAGTAGCAGCAATGCTCAATATACCTTGCCCACCTACTCCTGCTAAGATAATATCTTTTTTCATAATTTACTTATTTTAAAATGTTAAGTTTTATTTATTTTCTCCTTTTTCTTTAAACTTAGCTCTCATTCTACGATTTAGAGTTTGTACACATTCTCTAGTAGGTATTATCACCGACACTCCTTCATAGGCTAATTCTTCTTTTATTACTTGTACATTCTCTTGATGTCTATTTTTCAAAGGTTTAATAATTCTAATATGTTCTGGATTAACACCTAATCCTGTACAAATAGAAACTAATCTTTGGTTAGCATGAGAAGGTTGCCCACCAGTCATACCAGTAGTAGAATTATCTAAGATAATAACGGTAATAGGTGCATTGTAAACGACTGCATCTAATAAACCTGTCATACCACTATGAGTGAAAGTACTATCACCAATAACAGCTACCGCAGGCCTTAGTCCCATATCAGAAGCCGCTTTTGCCATAGAAATAGATGCACCCATATCTACACAGGAATTAATAGCCTCAAATGGAGGTGTAGCTCCTAATGTATAACAACCAATATCACTAAATACTCTACCTTTAGAATAATCTTTTAAAGCTTCATTGAGAGCATTATATGAATCTATATGAGAGCAACCAGGACAAAATGATGGTGGCCTAGCTACTACAATAGAAGGTACATCTTTACCTTCTATATTTGGTAATCCTAATGCTTGAGCTACAATATTAGGATTTAGCTCACCTTCACGTGGTAATAAGCCAGTTAATTTACCTTCAACTTTTAAATTATCACATAAGAAACTAGTTAACATCTTTTCAATAAAAGGATACCCTTCTTCTATCACTATCAATCTATCTACTTCATTATACAATTTTTTAATCAATTTTTCTGGAATAGGATATTGAGATATCTTTAAAATAGGGTAGGGGTTAGCACCTTGAAAGTTTTCCATCACATAGTTAAAAGCAATACCAGAAGCAATGATACCAATAGATTTATCATTCCCATCAATGAATTTATTAAAAGGTGAATTTTCGCTTTCATCTATTAAAGCAGGTTGAATAGATAACAATTTTGACCATCTTTTGCGAGCTAAAGCAGGTAAAAGAATATATTGTTTTAAATCTGTAGGCAAAGAAATTTGATTTTGAGGAAGGGGATCTTTATGTAAGACACCAGCTCTAGAATGAGCTACTCGAGTAGTTATACGCAATAGGATAGGAATATGAAATTTTTCGCTTAATTGGAATCCATAGAAGCACATATCATAAGCTTCTTGCTGATTAGAAGGTTCTAATATAGGAATATGAGCGAAATCGCCATAAAATCTATTATCCTGTTCATTCTGAGAAGAGTGCATAGATGGATCATCAGCAGTTACTACTATCATACCACCATTAGCACCTGTAAGAGCTGAATTAATAAATGCATCTGCTGCGACATTCAATCCTACATGCTTCATAGCAACGATAGTTCTTTTACCTACGTAGCTAGCACCTATAGCAGCTTCCACTGCAGTTTTTTCATTTGCAGTCCACTGAGCTATTATACCTTTTTGCTTAGCTTCTTTGCTATCTATCAAATATTCTAAAATCTCTGATGATGGAGTACCAGGGTAAGCATAGGCTCCAGAAACACCTGCATCGATTGCTGCCTGTGCAATGGCTTCATCACCAAGTAACAATAATTTATTAGGAGTCATATTTTTTTCACAAAATTAATATTTAATATTGAAAATGCCAAAAATATAAATTTATTAATCATTTTAATATGGAATAAGAAGTTAAATAGGGTTAAGGAAGTATCAGATTTTTGTTATACTTAACAATAGTTATTTATATTTTTGTTTCATTAATCCTCTATACTTGTCCCACGCCCACCTATCATGCGATGACAAGTTTAGTAATCTGCCAATGTCTGGTTCTACCAAATCTTTCAAGTACTTATTTGTTATCACATACCACATCAAATAGCTTTGCAAGTATTTAGTAGCTACTCCATGAAATCTACACAACCACACTTTGAAATCTTTTATTTTTTCCTCTACTATTTTTACACTGTAAATGCCACGTTTCACTTGTCTTTTGTTTACAACAACTTTTTTACTTTTTAAACTCTTGACACCTTTTTTAAACTCTTTCTTTGGCTTTACACATACTAGATTCTTCTCTGATATTCTATTCTTTAGTTCGTATTTTAATTGCTCATTTTTTACTTTCTTCTCACCCACCTGTTTAAAAAGCAAATTACCTTCACGGTCAGTAACTACTAATACAGCAACTTTGGGATGTTTCTTTTTACGTGCTCGCTCATATTCTTCTAGACTTTTGAATTTCCTACCTTTTTCTGAGTAATTCATTAGCAGTTCATCCGCTTCTACTATACCTGAGAATCCTATTCCTCCCTCAAAAGATCTCAATGCTGCTAATATTTTATGTCGCCATTGGAAGCTAGTTTTCAGACATATGCCAACCTCGCTAGCACAAGCTCGCAGACTTTTACCATCTAGCATGCATCTCATATAATCTAGCATCAATGGATATTTTCTCATTCGGTAGACAAAGGTGCGAGCGGTTTCTCGGAATTGGTAACCGCAAGTTTTGCATTTGTACACTTGTCTACTATTAATTTTGCCAGCCTTTATGACATCTTCACTTTTGCAGTTAGGACAGATGGCTGCAGTAGATTGTATTTTAACTTTTTGGTAGTCTACAGCAGTAGCATTACTATCAACTAGGTATTGGTAAAGCTCATCTAGGAAATCTCGCTTGTGATCTTTAGGCAGAGCTAAGTATTCATCGGTATTTTGGAATAAATCTTTCATGATTAAAATTTTATAACAAAATTAATGAATTTTTTTTAATAATATAATATTTTAAATATAACATTAAAATGTTATACGGATTACTTTTTTTTGTTGAGTTTTTAATAATTTATCCACTTGTATTTCTCTCCTTCTTCATCATATATAAATTCTACCCACCCTACCACTATGAGTTTAAATAATATTATATAGCATTCATTATAATCTATTTTTAAGAATGTTTGCAATTCTTTGAAGCTAAAGGACTCTTTTGATGAAAAATTTCTTATTTTTTCATCTATACTCATTATTTCATCTATGCTTACTATATCATTATTATGTCTGGCATTCCATACGTCTATATATAAAGAGCTTGTAACACAATTTTTATCATTTTTTCTGATATATACTGTCCAATTTCCGTGTTCATCTGGTGCATAAATCAACTTATCTGAAGATGAATATACTATCACTTCTAATATTTCTTTGTTTTCTATCTTATGAGTTATTACATTGTAATTCACATTAGGTTTACAGTACAGAAGTGCAGCTTGTTCTATCATATAGTATTCTTCTTCAGTTTTTATGCCTACGATTTTACCATTATCTTTTACTCCAATTAATAAAATTCCTCCATCAGAATTAGCAAAAGCTGAAATAGATCTTGCAATTTTTTTACTATCAGTTATAGCATATTTGAAATCTAGCTGTTGTCCCTCGCCCTCGCTTATACGTTTAAGTAAGTTATATTCTTCAAATTCCATAATTACAAATATACTAAAAATTTTACAATATAATTTTATTTTTAAATACAAATTAATGTATCTTTGCAATTATTTTGAAA
>LUZL01000064.1 GCA_001603615.1 Bacteroidales bacterium Bact_20
AAATTTATTAGAAACTAATGAACTGTGATCGTTGATAATACTAGTTTTTTTGATTTTTATTATAAAATTAATAGTAATATATGTTTAAGTAATAATGATAACTGGTTATAAATCAAATAATAATTCGTAGATAAATAATCATTGAGCCTTTTAGATTTTTTCTTTGGTACCTTGTTTGTATGGCTAACCAAAGAGGATTTTTAATTAAAATAATTCCTTTATAATTTTTTTACAAAATTTTGAAACAAGATTTTTTAAACTAGATTTAAAGTAAAAACTAATTATTTATAAAACAACCTATTAAAATAAAATTATTGTTTATCAATTTATGATTACAATTGATTTATAGTTTTTATTATTTAATTATTTTCAAATATAGCTAAAACGAGTTTTTTTTTACATTCTTTGCAGATACCAATCAATGGTGGTAGAGAGTCCCTCTACAAAATCAGTTTTAGGCTGCCAGCCAAGTTCTTTTTTGATTTTTGTGCTATCAATAGCATATCGTAAATCGTGTCCCAGTCTATCTTTCACAAAAGTTATTAACTTTTCGCTATACCCTGTTGGTCTATTTAGTTTCTCATCCATTATTTTGCATATAAGTTTGACTAGATCTATATTTCGCCATTCATTATTACCTCCTATATTATAAGATTCACCGACGACACCTTTTTGCCAAACTAGCTCCAGAGCTTCACAATGATCGTCTACATACAACCAATCTCTAATATTAATCCCTTGTCCATAAACAGGTAAAGGTTTTTCATGATAAATATTACTAATAATTACAGGTAAAAGTTTTTCAGGATATTGATGTGGCCCATAATTATTAGAACAATTCGTAACTATTGTAGGTAAACCATATGTGTGGAAGTAAGCTTTAACGAAATGATCACTAGCTGCTTTAGAAGCAGAATAGGGGCTACGTGGCGAATAAGGTGTTTGCTCAGTGAAATAGCCTTGTTCTCCTAATGAACCATATACCTCATCAGTAGATACATGTATAAAACGACGATTATTATAATCACCATCCCAAATAGCCTTTGCTGCATTAAGTAAATTCACAGTCCCTATAACATTAGTATTAACGAAATCCATAGGATTCACTATAGATCTATCTACATGGCTCTCTGCAGCTAAATGAAAAACAGCTATAGGATTATATTTTTGAAAAATATCAAAAATAATATCAAAGTCTACAATATCAGCTTTTATAAACGAATAATTAGGTTCATTTTCTACTTCTTTCACATTTTCTAAATTACCAGCATAGGTTAATTTATCCAAATTAATAATATGATAATTAGGATATTTTTTTACTAATCTACACACGAGATGAGATCCTATAAATCCTGCACCTCCTGTTACTATAATATTATCCACGGTTTTATATTTTTTTTATAATTATTGTACCATTGCCAGCTATGAACTAGCATATCTTCTAAATTATATTTAGGTGAAAAACCTAATAATTCTTTCATTTTTTCATTATCAGTATAGATAGCAGAGATATCGCCCCTTCTTCTATCACCAAATCTATATGGTACTTTTTGTCCTACAACTTTTTCAAAAGTATTTATAAGTTCTAAAACAGTATATCCTTTACCTAGACCTACATTTATAACTTCGTACTTATCATTTATCTTATTACTAAAAAGACTCTCTAAAGCAGCTACATGAGACTCAGCTAAATCTACGACATGAATGTAGTCTCTCAGAGGTGTGCCATCTATTGTTTGATAATCATGCCCATAAATAATAAGTTCTGGTAATGAATGATCAACACTTTGCCATAAATATGGTAAAAGTCCTTTGGATTTTTCTGTAGGTATTTCTCCAATCATAATGTCTGGATGTGCACCTATGGGATTAAAATATCGCAAAGATATAACTTTCATTTTATCATATGCTGTAGCATAATTTTTTAATATATATTCACAGGTCTGTTTAGTGTGTCCATATGGACTCGCGGCCTCTTTAATAGGAGTGTTCTCATTTACAGGAATAGTATCAGGCTCACCATATACAGTGCAAGATGAAGAAAAAATAAAATAAGGAATTTGTGTCTGATTAACATAGTCTAATAAATGTAGCAAAATAGGAATATTATTATTGTAATATAAAGCTGGATCTTCGTATGATTCTTCAACAAACTTATATGCAGCTAGATGAATTACAGCCTTGATAGGTTCTTTAATCTTCATCAATTCCTTAAAAGCTCTATCATCAGACAGATCTATTTGATAAAGAGGTATATCAGTAGAGAAATACTCCTCTAAATTTTTATGAATAATAGGATGAGAACGAGAGAAATTATCTACGTTTACTACCTTGTATCCATGCTGTAATAAAGCAGCTATAACATGTGAACCTATATATCCGGCTCCACCAGTTACTAAAATCATTTTAATTAAAATTTTATGCAAATTTCGATATTTTTTTTAATTTTGTCTTAATAATTTAAAATATTGCATTATGGAAAAGTCAGAATTAGTTTTAAAGCCTGATGGTAGCGTTTATCATTTAGCATTATTTCCTCATGAAATAGCTGATGATATTATCTTAGTGGGTGATCCAGAGCGTTCAGAATGGGTATCTAAATTTTTTGATAAAATAGAAGTGAGTAGGCATAATAGGGAAATAATTAGCTATACAGGATATTACAAAAATAAACGTTTTACTGTTATCAGTACTGGTATGGGTACAGATAATATAGATATAGTTGTCAATGAACTAGATGCTTTAGCAAATATAGATTTAGAAAAAAGAGAAATAAAAAAAGAGCATAAAAGTTTAAATTTAATTCGTATAGGTACTTCTGGGGCACTACATAGCAAAATCAATGTAAATACTATAGTAATATCTGAAATGGCTCTAGGTATGGATGGGCTTTTGCATTATTATAAACATGATAGTGCTATTCGTGAATTAGATTTTGAAAAAAATATTTTACAAAAAATTAATTGGCCAGATACTTTACCTAAACCATATGTAGTGAAAGCTGATAGCGAGCTATATAATAAATTGTATAGTGATAGCTTTCATTCTGGGGTCACTGTGACAGCTAGTGGTTTTTATGGACCACAAGGGAGAGTTTTAAGGTTGCCTTTAGCATATCCAGAGTTAATTAATCAATTTGAAAATTTTGAATATCAAGGTCACATCTTAGCAAATTTCGAGATGGAAACCTCAGCATTATTTGGATTAGCTAAACTAATGGGACACAAAGCATGTACTGTTTGTGTAGCTATTGCTAATAGAGTTACTAAAAATTTTAGCGAAGATTATTCTCAAGCTATAAAAAATTTAGTTATTCATGTTTTAAATAGTTTATCAAAATAATGTTAAATAAAAACTTTTTATTATTTTTGCAGTAAATTTAATAAAAACCAAAAATAAAGACGGATAATGAAAAGAGAAAAAGAAGAAGTGTATTCAAAATCAGTAAAAGCAGGCAGACGCACCTACTTTTTTGATGTTAAAGAGAGCAACTCTGGTGATAGATATATTACTATTACTGAGAGCAGAAAAGAATTAGATGAAACTACAGGGCAGTTTGGTTATAAAAAAACCAAATTATTTCTATATAAAGAAGATATGGATAAATTTGCTCGTGGCTTACGCTATGCAATAGAATTTATAGAAACTGGAGTAGATCCAGAAGAAGGCAAAGATGAAATTATAGAAAATCGTAAATTTGATAAAGAAAATCACAATAAATTTTCAAATAATCACGACGACGAAGATATAATTTTATAGAACTATGGGCAAAGTTATAGCAATAGCGAATCAAAAAGGTGGTGTCGGTAAAACTACTACTGCTCTGAATCTGGGTGGTGCTTTTGCAGCTTTAGATTATAAAACTCTAATAATAGACGCAGACCCTCAAGCTAACTCTACTTCAGGATTAGGTTTAGATCCTAAATCAATAAACAAAAGTATCTACGAGTGTATCATTAATAATGTCAATCCTCATGAAACTATTTTAGAGACAAATACTCCGAATCTATTTCTTCTACCTGCCCATATTAACTTGGTAGGAGCAGAGATTGAGCTCATTAATATGGAAGATAGAGAAAGAAAGATGAAAGGCGTCGTAGATATACTTAAAAATGATTATGACATAATACTTATAGATTGCTCTCCATCACTTGGTATCATCACAGTAAATGCCCTTACTGCTGCTGATTCTGTAATTATTCCTGTGCAATGTGAGTACTTTGCTCTAGAAGGATTAGGAAAACTATTAAATACTATTAGAATTGTTCAAAATAGATTAAATCCTGATCTAGATATAGAAGGTATTTTACTTACCATGTATGATAAAAGATTGCGATTATCTAATCAAGTAGTAGACGAGGTGAGACATCATTTCAAAGATATAGTTTTCGATACTATAATTCCAAGAAATACTCGCATAGGTGAAGCTCCTTCTTTTGGAGAAACTATTATCACTTTTGATACTACTGGTAAAGGGGCTCAGAGTTACATCGCTCTTGCTAAAGAAATTTTAAATAAATCAAAGAAAGAAAATTTAAATGCCAGCAAGTAAAAGACCAGCATTGGGTAGAGGTTTAGAAGCTATATTAGGAGATATTGATAATGATTATTTCTCTTCATCAGCATTTCCGCTGATACCTGTAGATCAAATAGAGAGTAATCCTTTTCAACCTCGTACAGATTTCGATGAAGATGCTCTATACGATTTAGCTGAATCTATTAAGCATTTAGGTATTATACAACCTATCACTGTTAGAAAAATTGAAGATAATAGATATCAATTAATTTCTGGTGAGAGACGTCTGAGAGCAGCTAAGCTGGCTAATCTTACTGAAATACCTGCTTTTGTTAAAGATGCTGATGACGACACACTTTTAGAATTAGCTTTAGTAGAAAACATACAAAGACAAGATCTCAATGCTATAGAAATCGCTAACTCTTATCAAAAATTAATTGAAGAGTTTAGTCTCACTCAAGAGGAACTTAGCACTCGTGTTGGTAAAAATAGAGCTACCATTTCTAATTATCTACGTATACTAAATTTGCCTCCTGCTATACAAGCTGCTATCAGATATGAAAAAATAACTATGGGACATGCTCGTGCTTTAGCTTCTATAGATGATGAAGAGGATCTAATGAATGTATTCAAAAAAACTATTGATGAAGGGCTCTCTGTTCGTAAAGTAGAAGAGATGGTGGCTAATCTCAAAAATAAATCTATTGCTAAACATTCTACTAAGAATAATGTTTCAGAAAAAACAGAAAAAATATTAAATAATCTTAAAGAAAAATATAATATAGAAGCTAAATCTAAATTTACCTCAAAAGGCAAAGTCGTTGTACAATTAAAATTTGAGAGTGATGAAGAAATAGAGAATTTTTTTAAGAATTTTATAAATGAATAGATTCCTATTTCTTATCTTTTTTTCTATTTTTTTTAATTTAACCTATATTTGTTCACAAAATCAATTTTCTGCTAATTATATTTCATATAATTTTTTGAATAACTATCAATATACTAAAAAAGATTCTATCCATAGTCCTAAAAAAGCAGCATTATATTCTGCATTACTACCAGGTCTAGGACAAGGTTATAATCGTAAATATTGGAAAATACCAATAGTATATGCTGGATTAGGTGGTTCTGCATATATGTTTATCTCTAATCGTAAACATTATATTGATTATAGAGATGCTATAGAAATGAGATTAGATAATGATCCTACCACGATAGATCCTTATATAGATTTGTATACAATAGATCAGCTGACATACTACAAAGATTATTACCGACGAAATTTAGAAATCAGCGTTATAGCATTTGTTGGAGTTTATTTAATTAACATTTTAGATGCAGTAGTAGATGCACATTTGTATGGATTTAGCATAGATACTGATTTATCTATGATACAGTTTAATAATACCAATACTTTATTACCTACAGTTTCTTTAAAATATAATTTTAAAAAAAATAATAATGATCAAAATAGCTATAATAGGTTATGGTAAAATGGGCAAGGAAATAGAATCTCTTGCAAAAGATTTTGATTACAGAGTTGCCTGTATCATAGACCGAGACGATAACCTAAAAGATGCAATTGAAAAAAATAAGCCAGACGTAGCTATAGAATTCACAAATGCAAATGCGGTAATAGATAATATCAAAACTTGCTTAAACATGCATTTGCCAATTGTTTCTGGCACTACTGGCTGGGATAATGGATTAGAAGACATTAAAAAATATACAGCTCAAAAAAATGGTAACGTTCTCTGGGGTAGCAATTTTAGTTTAGGTGTTAATCTATGGTTTGACTTTATAGATTATTTAACTGGAGAAATGAAAAATTTTGAAAATTATAAAGTGAGATTAGAAGAAATACATCATATACATAAATTGGATAAACCTAGTGGCACTGCTATACAAGCAGCTCAATTAGTAATGAAACATTATAATTTTAAAAATTGGAGTTTAGAAGATAAAGAAGATCATTTGAATATAACATCTATCAGACAAGGAGAGGAAGTAGGTACTCATAGTGTCATTTTTTCAAGTCCCTATGATCAGATAACTTTAGAACATAAAAATTTCTCTAGAAAATCACTTGCTATAGGAGCACTGACAGCAGCTAAATGGATTATAAGTCATAAAGGTTTTTATTTTTTTCATGACGTATACAAAGAAGTTTTTAATAGTTAAAAAAAAGCATTATTTTAAAAAGATATTGTTAAAAAATTATTTTCTTGTATTATTTAGTTGAAATCTGAATATATAGCAAAATATTAATATGAATTTTAGTTTGAATTTTTGCTATAAATGTTAAATATTATAATATTTTTAAAATGGAATCAAATTTAAAATGAGGAATAGTGGGAGGTTGATAAGTATCAGTTTTCTGTTATACTTAACAATAGTTATTTATACTTTTGTTTTACTAATCCTCTGTACTTGTCCCACGCCCATCTATCATGCGATGACAAGTTTAGTAGTCTACCAATGTCAGGTTCTATCAAATCTTTCAAATACTTATTCATTATCACAAACCACATCAAATAGCTTTGCAAGTATTTAGTAGCTACTCCATGAAATCTACACAACCACACCTTGAAATCTTTTATCTTTTCCTCTACTATTTTTACACTGTAAATGCCACGTTTCACTTGTCTCTTGTTTACTATCACCTTCTTGCTTTTTAGACTTTTAACTCCTTTTTTGAACTCTTTCTTTGGCTTTACACATACTAGATTCTTCTCTGATATTCTATTCTTTAGCTCGTCTTTTAATTGCTCATTTTTTACTTTCTTTTCACCAACCTGTTTAAAAAGTAAATTACCTTCTCGGTCTGTAACTACTAATACAGCAACTTTAGGATGTTTCTTTTTACGTGCACGCTCATATTCTTCTAGACTTTTGAATTTCCTACCTTTTTCTGAGTAATTCATTAGCAGTTCATCAGCTTCTACTATACCTGAGAAACCTATTCCTCCCTCAAAAGATCTCAATGCTGCTAATATTTTATGTCGCCATTGGAAGCTAGTTTTCAAACATATGCCAACCTCACTTGCACAAGCTCGCAGACTTTTACCATCTAGCATGCATCTCATATAGTCTAGCATCAATGGATATTTTCTCATTCGGTAGACAAAGGTGCGAGCAGTTTCTCGAAATTGATAACCACAAGTCTTACATTTGTACACTTGCCTACCATTTTGTTTACCTGCTTTGATGACGTCTTCACTTTTACAGTTAGGACAGATGGCTGCAGTAGATTGTATTTTAACTTTTTGGTAGTCTACAACATTAGAATTACTATCAACAAGGTATTGGTAAAGCTGATCTAGGAAGTCTCGCTTGTGATCTTTTGGCAGAGCTAAGTATTGATCGGTGTTTTGAAATAGATCTT
>LUZL01000065.1 GCA_001603615.1 Bacteroidales bacterium Bact_20
CCCGAACCAGTAACGCTTTGGTATGTAGATACTACTATATCTTTCAATTTATATTCTATATGAAGCCTAGATAGAGCTAATACCATTTGAATGGTACTGCAATTAGGATTAGCTATGATTTTAGTATCTTTAGTTATTGTTTCTGAGTTAATTTCTGGGACAACCAAAGGTATATTTTCGTACATTCTCCACTGAGAGCTATTGTCTATTACATATATACCTTTATCAGCTAGCTGTGGTGCATATATTTCAGAAACTTTTGATCCTGCAGAAAAGATCGCTATATCAATATCTTTAGTCAAAAGCTCATTAGGTGTAATACAATTATATTCTTTATTGCTAAAAATAATAATTTTATCCTTGGATCTTTCTGATGCTACTGGATAAAATACTGATATTTCTAATTGTCTTTCTTCTAATACTTTTATTATTTCACGGCCAACAAGCCCTGTGGCTCCTACAACAGCTAATTTCATTTTTTTGCAAAAATAAAATAAATTATTGTATTATCAATATTTTAAATTTTGATAATACAATAATTTAAGCTTTTAAAATGTTGTAAATTCAGAAAATAATTTTATTGCTTTTTATCGTTATTGGAATTATTTTCTTGATTTTTTAATAAAGCTTTATGAGAAAGTTTAAATTTTCCAGTTTTAGCGTCAATATCTAAAATTTTCACTTGGACATGATCACCTACTTTGTAGTAATCATTTACGTCATTTACACGTTTATTATCTATTTCAGAAATATGCAATAATCCTTCTTTGCCAGGGAGAATTTCTACAAAAGCTCCATAAGCTTGTATAGATTTGACTATACCATCAAAAACATCTCCTATTTGTGGGACGGTAGTTATAGCTTTTATTCTATTTACTGCTTTTTCTAAGCCTTCTTTATTTGTAGAGAAAATGTCAACTACTGCCATATCACCAGCTTCTTCTATCACAATAGTACTATCGGTCTCTCTTTGTAGTTCTTGAATAACTTTACCACCGACACCAATGACAGCACCCATAAATTCACGAGGAATAGTTATTTTAGCATAGCGAGGTACATTAGGTTTATATTCTGTTCTGCTAGCAGAGATAGTTTGATTCATAATATTTAATATATGTAATCTGCCCTTTTTAGCTTGTTGTAGAGCTTCAGATAAAACTTGGAAAGATAATCCTTTTACTTTAATATCCATTTGGCAAGCTGTTATACCATTGGCAGTGCCAGCTACTTTGAAATCCATATCTCCTAGATGATCTTCATCGCCTAGGATATCACTCAAAACGGCATAGTTACCAGTTGTTTCATCCATTATTAGCCCCATAGCTATACCTGAAACAGGTTTGTGCATTTTGACTCCAGCGTCCATAAGAGCAAGTGATCCAGCACATACTGTAGCCATTGATGAGCTGCCATTAGATTCTAATATATCTGATACTACTCTAATAGTATATGGATTATCTTCATCTCTTATTATCATATTTTTTAAAGCACGAAGAGCTAAATTGCCATGACCTATTTCTCTACGACCTAGACGTAATGGTTTAACTTCTCCAGTAGAAAATGGAGGGAAATTATAATGTAACAAGAAATTACTAGTACCTTCGAAGACTGCTCCATCTATTAATTGTTCGTCTAGTTTAGTACCTAAGGTAACAGTCGTCAAACTTTGAGTTTCTCCACGAGTAAAAATAGCAGAACCATGAGCAGAAGGTAAAAAATTAACTTCACACCAAATAGGGCGTATCTCATCTAGTGAGCGTCCATCTAATCTTTTTCTATCTTCTAATATCATCTGTCTCACAGCTCTTTTGTGCAAATCATGAAAATATCTATTTACCATTGAAGTAATTTCGGCTTTTTCTTCATCAGGGTATTGATTTAAAAATTCTTCTTTGATAGCATTAAATTTTTCTTGACGTTCTTTTTTTGAAGTTAAATGTTCACGAGCTACA
>LUZL01000066.1:0-6527 GCA_001603615.1 Bacteroidales bacterium Bact_20
GTGTTAATATATATGTATTGAAATTTATTAATCCCAAAGTATAATCATTTATTGGGATATTATAATTACTTATAAATTGATCCGAATATTTTATAAATTTTTGTATATAAGGAGAAATATTTTTTTTAACAATTTTATTATTAGAAATTTTAATATAATTTGGAATTAAAATATTAAATTGATTATCTGTTAACGTTTTTAATACTTGCTTAAAAGCTTTATTATCTTCAAAATTAAAAGATATTTCAACAAATTTTTGAGTATGAGAAAAATTAACATTGGTAATGCCCTTAACTGCTCTTATTTGATCTACATAATATTGAAGCTCATCAGCTATTTTATCTGCAGGAGAGTTCATTACCTGACTAAACATTGCTATATTAGAAATGTCTAATCTTATTTTATAATAGCCAAGTCCATCTCCATTAACTGAAATATATTCTTCTATTTTTATACATGAAGAAGATATTAAAGCTATTAAAAGAATTAAAATATATTTTTTCATATAACTATAGCATTAGAATCAAATACTTTTCTAAGTAGATCAGTAGTTCTTGCATTAACATCGGTTCGTATTTTAGCTTCTTCTTCAGCTATTTTATTAAATAATCTATTAATTGCTTGTTCGGTAACATAATCTGCCAAATCAGTATTTACGGGGTTTACACCAGGTAAAGTGTTGTATTTAGTAGTAATTTCGTTCCAATATTTCGTTGCATTTACTTGCATTAGCGTTTGTTTGATAATAGGCATAAAAGCTTGATATAGTGATTGATATGTTTTAGATTGGAAATACATGGTAGCAGCATTATTACCTCCTTTTAAAATATTTTTAGCATCTGTAATGGTCATTTCTTGAATAGCTTGAGTAAATATAGGTAAAGCTTTTTCCATTGATTTTTCTGCTGCTTCATTCATAGTCTGAACGAATTTATCAACTAATGAATTTAATCCTATTTGATTTAATTTATCAGCTACATAACTCACCTCATTAGGAAATGGTATCCTTAGTGATGGATTATTGTACAAAGCACCAGGTTGTTTTAAATAGTTTACTGCATTTTTAGTTCCTATATTTAATGCTTCTTTGAGTCCATTAATTGCCTCCGTTTGAGTAACTATATTTTGTTGCTTTAGTCCTTTTTCTAATTGTTCACACGAAAATAAAAATAAACTAATAAATATTAAAATTAAAAACTTTTTCATAATACATTATTTTTACAAAAATATTAAAATTTTATATAAAAATACAAAAATTACTTCAAATATTGATTTATAGCAGGGGAAAGGCAAAATATAATTTTTTTAGTAATTTTGCAAATTATTTAAAAAATACAAACATTAAATGATTACAACTAAAATATTAATAATCACAATAATAATTTCTATAATTGCTTTTTTTAATAGAAATTTAATGAATACATTTCTATTTTACCCATATAGGATTTATCACAATAATGAATGGTTCCGATTTATTACAGCAGGATTTATTCATGGGGGCATTTTACATTTATTTATTAATATGTGGGTACTATATATCTTTGGTGGTGCTATAGAGAAGTCTCTATCTATGATTTTTATGAATGATAAATTACATTTTGTAATATTATATTTTGGAGGAATGGTATTTTCATCTATAATTCCATTTTTTAAAAACAAGAACAATCCTCAATACATGGCTTTAGGTGCTTCTGGTGCTATCTCTGCAATTGTTTTTGCTTTTATTCTTTTATATCCTACTGAGAAATTAATTATTTTCCCTATTCCTATTGGTATACCAGCATGGGTTTTTGGAGTATTTTATTTGATATTTTCATATTATCAATCTAAAAGAAGTAAAGACAATATAGCACATGATGTACATTTCTATGGTAGTATTTTTGGAATTTTATATTTGACTTTAGTCAAACCCTCTATTTTTATGCATTTTATTAATGCTATCTTTTAATTAATATATATTTTTTTTAAGATTAAATGCATTAAAAATAAACAAATATTTGATGTATTTATATTATTATAACAACAAAAGAAAAGGTACTAAGATTACTGTTCTTCTTCATCGAAGAATTCTTTGAAATCTGGATAATCTGGCCATAGATCATCTATACCTTCAAATTCTTTTTCTTCATCCTCTATTTCTAGTAAATTTTGTATTAATTCTGCTGGTGCACCAGTTCTATACGCATAATCGAGTAATTCCTCTTTTGTTGCTGGCCATGGTGCATCTTCTAATTTAGAAGCTAATTCTAATGTCCAATACATAAAACTTCTTTTTAAAAATAATTTGCAAAGATATATTATTTTTTGAAATAAACAAATTTAATATAATTTTGTATAAACAGCAGTAATAGTGTCTAATGTTATTCCATCATTCACAAAATAATCCAAATTAATTGTTGTTTTATTATTTTGCATTATTCCACTACCTCTCACATTTATTGTATTATTGCATGCTAATTGTGATGGGATATCTAGAGCTAAGTCATTAACTATCGCTCTTACTTTTTCGTTAGAACCAAATTGGTGGAAATTATATATATTAATGTATGTTTGAGTGGTACTATCTATTTTAATAATTACATTATAGGCAAAGCCAGTATTAATTTCTTTGCATTTCCAAGTACCAGCGAAATATTCTCTAGTATCTACATCTTCATTATCATCTACACAAGATGTAAAAAATAAAGTACATAGAAAAACTATTAATATTATTGGGGTATATTTTATTTTAAACATTTACTAATATATTTTTAAACAAAATTAATGACATTTTTTTAAAAATCAAAATATAATTTTACTGGGCAATGGTCGCTATGATCTATACTAGGTAAAATTTCACAAGATATTAATTTATCTTTTAGTGATTTGCTAACCATGAAATAGTCTATACGCCAGCCAATATTTCTCTCACGTGCATTTTTAGCTCTATAGCTCCACCATGTATAGTGTCCAGGCTCATCAGGGTGAAAATATCTAAATGCGTCTATGAAATCTTTATTAATAAATTGGTCTATCCATGCACGTTCCTCGGGTAAAAAACCACTATTATTAGCATTACCTACAGGATCATGTATGTCTATCGCCGTATGGCAAATATTAAAATCGCCACAAATAATTAAATTTGGATGTTGTCTACGAAAATCTTGGATATAATTATCAAAATCTTCCAACCATTGCATTTTAAAAGCTTGTCTCTCATCACCACTGCTACCACTAGGATGATAAACATTTATCAAAACTACAGAACCGTAATATGCTTTTATCATGCGTCCTTCTGCATCATATTTAGGTATGCCCATTCCTATCTCTACCTTATCAGGTTTTATTTTTGTGATTAAGCCTGTACCAGAGTAACCTTTTTTTTCTGCTGGATGCCAATGTGTCTGATAACCTAGCTCCTGAAATAATAAATCTGGTATCTGATCTGCACTAGCTTTTAACTCTTGAAAACAAACAATATCGCTCCCATCTTCTCTTAAAAAATCTACTAATCCTTTTCTAATAGCTGCCCTTATACCATTAACATTGTATGTCAAAATAGAAACTTTCATAATTCCATAAATTTTAATTTCAAAAATATGAAAAATCTTTAAATAGTGGCAAATAAAAAAACACTATCTTTTCATTATTTGTTGATAAGAAACCTCATCTTTCACTTTAAAAACAGGTATGGTAAGTCTACGCTGATCTTTCCAAGGAGAATTATCATAAAACCACATTAGTTGTGCCCAAGCATCTTTAGCAAAATCTGGGTCTTTTACTTTTTTTTCTTCGAAAGCTGCTGCTATATTTTTATCTTTTAGCATACTCTGAGCCAGAGTGTCTAGTACATATATTTCGCCATATTCCTTTCTCTCAAACATAGAGTTGAAAGAGCCCATTTTCATAAATCCTACAGGGGATTCAGGTTCTAAAAGGTAAACAATACTTTTCCACGATTTTTGATTTATTGGTATGAAAAAACTACCACGTGGAAAATCTATTAATGTATCACGCAATTGAAACGAAAAAATGGGACTAAAAGTACCTTCGAATATTGAATTATTATATTCCAAATTTGTCAAAAAGTAATATTGCACCTTTATTTTCATTTCTTTAGTAAATGTAAAAAAAGATACCTGGTGCAACTTGAGAATCTCCATTAAGTGCTTCCATTCAGGACCTAGTATGTATCCGTAAGGCAAAATAGCATTTGTTTTCACTTCTATAGAATCCCAAAAATCAAGGGTTACATCAATAGGTTTAGTATTATCATAAGTATAGTAAGATAAACCTGTAACTGGACTTATTACCTTATGAAATTCATATCCTTTTAAAATTTTTTTACTTTTATGATCTGCGAGCTTATATTCAATCGGGAAGAGCATATTAGGAATAGCACTAGATAGTGAGTATTCATCTTCTTTAGATAAGATATTTTGTAAAAGATGTTTATTATCATTCATCCATTGTAAAATAATCAATAAAGCTTGATGAGTAGCCAAAACTCGCTGTTTATAGGGTTTAAGCATATGGGTTTCTAGTAATAATGCTGGTCTATTATTCAAGAGTGGATAACTATGAGATAATATTGGACTATATAATGAAGTAGCTAGACCACTTTCAGGGCTAAACCAATTCCTAAAAGCCACATATTGAGTAGAAAGGAACCCTTTTTTATCCATTTCATTAGTAAAATATGGAATAAAATTTGTCTTGAAAAAATTATTAAAATTGTTACTCATAAAAATAGGTAACTGCATATCAAAAGTCATCACATATTGATAATCTGCACCGTCAGTAGTATGACAATCTATAAATAAATCAGGATGCCAGTAATAATAAAATTGCAACCAATTTTTCATTTCTACAGAGCTTGCTTTCAAATAATCTCTATTAAGATTTAAATTCATAGCATTAGCACGCCATCCCTGAAGCTCAGGACCATTTTGATTGATACGATGATATGGGCTAAGCAATTTCAATCCATCTATATTAAAAGTCGGAATAAAAATAATAGTAACGTTATTTAACAAGTCCATTTTATTTTTATCAGATAATAATGTTCTGATAAGCATAAAACCTGCATCTATCCCGTCAGGTTCTCCTGCATGTATGCCAGCCTGTATCATCAGTGTAGATTTTTTTTGTTTAGCAACCTCTATTGGATTATTCGCTTTATCTTTGAAAATAATAAGTGCTGGTATAGTGTCATTCTGCTCTGATAAACCTAAAAAAGTGAAAATAACATTATCAGGATATCTTTTAGATATATCATGAGAGAGCCGCATTACTTGCTCATAAGTCAAACTTTTATTAGGATCACTATCTATTGGCAAAAAAAATAAATCTTTTTGCTGGGAAAATATTGATAATGAATAAATAATCAGTAACACACATAAAATGCTTCTTCTAATCATATGATAATTTTTATGACAAAAATAATCAAAAATAAATACAGAAAAGAGATTAAACTATTCATTAGTGATAAAATAGATCTTTAAACATAACAACTGAATAATAAAAATGTAAAGGTCAATTATACAAATAAATAAATTATAGTTAAAAAAAACAGTAAGGTGTAAAATTACATAAGGGATTAATAGATATTTGAGGAAACATATAAAATAAAACATTTATTTAAATGTTGTAAAATAAAACTGATATATGATATAAAAAATAATTATATTTGCCAAAATTTTTTGTTTTATGAAAAAAATCGTTGAACATCCCAGCGAAGTATTTTCTCTCACCAAAGAAGGTACTCGTGAATTCTATGACAACCTATATAATAAAATGATAGCAAATGGATCTGATGTAGTTGACTATCAAGAGCTCAAAGCCATGTCTACAGCTCTATTATGTCCAGATTGTAATAGCAGCCATATAGTCAAAAATGGATTACAAAATGAAGTACAAAACTACCGTTGCAAAGTTTGTGGCAGACAATTCAGAGTTACCACTGGTACCTTTATGTATGGCATTCACAACAAAGACAAAATGCTTGAATACATTAAATGTATGTCTGCTGGTATGAGCTTGAGAGAGTGTGCTAAGGCTGTAGGCATTTGTCTCTCTACTAGTTTTTTCTGGAGACACAGAATATTATGTGCTTTGCAATCTTTTGAAGATAACGTCAATTTCTTTGGTATAGTTGAATTAGAAGAGTTACTTATGAATTATTCCGAGAAAGGAAGAAAAAAGAAAAGAGCTAAAATAGAGAAAATAGCAAAAACTACTACAAAAAAATTGAAAACTGTGAAACCAAAGAAAGTAGCAGTATTGGCTGCCACTGATAGGAGTGGAAATATATTATTCAAAAAATTAGAAGATAATAGAGTGAGAGCAAACCACGTAGAGGAGTTTCTAAAATCCAGAATACCTAGCGATGCAGTGATATGTGGTAGTAATAAAAAAGCTTTTAAGACTGCTAATGCAGAACATATTAAACATAAAGAGATAACTAACAAAAACAAAATGAAGCGAGGTATATATAGTGTGTCTACAGTTAATGAAAAGATCAAAGATTTTGTAGGTTGGATATATTT
>LUZL01000066.1:6549-6827 GCA_001603615.1 Bacteroidales bacterium Bact_20
CTGGCAGAGGAGGTGATAAGAGATACGGGAAGGATCTTGAATTTGGCGGCGTCGGATCGGCGAGCATGGCAGCGGTATGCTGATTTGATGGCAACGACATATTTATTTTATAACATTTAAAAATATTTTCTTAACTTTTTTAATGCTTCGCATACACAACCATCCAAATATCTATTTTTTACCTTTTTAATATTTATCACTTTCTATCATATTGATAAATACCAATTTCAATCTTTTGATTTAATCTCAGAAATTAAAGACTATAATTTATGTTTTTT
>LUZL01000067.1 GCA_001603615.1 Bacteroidales bacterium Bact_20
ATCACCTTTTATAAAAATATCTGTAGTAAAAAATCTATCATTATGCTGCTCGAGATTTATTTCTATGAGAGTAGCATTATTTTGTTTAGCTATAAGGGGGAGATCAGCAGCTGGCATTACTACACCAGACGTACCTATTATAAGCATAGCATCACAATGCATAGCATGGTGATAAGCATATTCTGCAGCTTTATGTGGTATCATTTCTCCGAAAAATACAAAATCTGGTTTTAGAATTTCTCCACATTTATCACATCTAGGTGGTAAAACAGAAAAATCTATTTCTTCTCTGGTATAGTCAGCACCACAATTTGTACAAATAAGATTTCTTGTTGTACCATGAAATTCTATAACATTCTTGCTTCCTGCAGCTTGATGCAATCCATCAATATTTTGAGTAATAATAGCATTGAGTTTACCCATTTTTTCTAATTCTGCTAAAGCATAATGTGCAGCATTAGGTTTAGCATTTTTTAATGGTTCAAAAAATAATTTATAAATCCAATCCCAAGATTCAGCTCTATGTTCATAAAAATACGAAATTTCTAAAGCTTGTGGATTATATTCTTCCCAAAGCCCATTCTCTCCTCTAAAAGTTCTCAACCCACTAGCTACACTGATACCACTACCTGTCAGTGCAATGATATATTCTTTCTTTGATAAAATCTCTGCAACTCTTTTTATATTTTTGTCTTCTGTCATTACTTTATATTGATTAATTATGCAAATATAAATATTTTTTCTTAAAAATCATCATTTAAGTAAAAAAAAGAAATATATGTTAAAAAAAAATAAAATTAGAATGAAGAATTTTTTATTTTAAAAAAAAATTAGTGATTAGTCATTGTATATTGCTGCATTTAAACGAAACATCATAAACTAGCTATTTTATTTCTAAATGCTCAATATTGATTATAATTTTTTCACCAAAATACTCATCTAATCTTCTAGCTATCTCTTCAGCACAATATACTGATCTATGTTGCCCACCTGTGCAACCAAAACCAATTTGTATCAATGTGTAACCTCTTTTTAAATATTCATTTATCGCAATAGATACAGTTTGGAAAATATTATTTAAAAAATTCTGTGTAGTCTCATCAGATTTCATAAATTCTTTTACTAAATTATCTTTACCATTTAGCTTTACCATTTCAGAAAATGTACCTGGATTTGATAAACATCTACAATCAAATATGAAACCACCACCATGCTCTACATCTAAAGGAGGATAATGTCTTTTGAGAGAAAAAGAATAAATCTTAACATTTAATCTATTATTAGCTATTATCTCATTAGCTTTAGAATGATATTTGTTGATTAATTTTTCAATAATTTTTGGCAACTCTATTAGATTATCTAAAATTAAATTATTAGAAATTATCTCAATATTTTTCACACCATCAGAAATAGATGAAGTGAAACTGGGCTTATGCTGAATTAAACCTCTATATCCAAATGTACCTAAAGCTTGCAATTGTCTAAAAAGTGCTATCCAATAAAATTCATCTTTTAATTTTGATAATATACCTGGGTCACTAGTTAATAAATTTAAATAATACTGAATTAACTGCTCTCTAATATCATGAGGCATTCTAGCTTTACTATCAAAAAGCAAAGAAGCCACATCATACATCTGAGAACCTATCCTAGCACCTTGAAAATCAATTACATATACTTTATCATCTTTTAACATTAAATTAGCAGATTGAAAGTCTCTCAAAGAAAGAAAACCTTGTGAGTATGATAATACAATATTTTCAATAACATCAAAATCATTCTCTAATTTGTCTTCGTCAAAAGGAATATCTACAATTTTAAGAAAATCATATTTAAAATAATTCAAATCCCATTTTATAGATATACGATCAAATGAAGGTTTAGGATAAGTCTTTGAAGGATCAATATTATTAAATTTATGAAAATATGTAAGTAAATTTAATGCTTGTAAATAATAATTGATTATTTCATTATCAAAGATAAAATTTTTGCTCTTTAATAAATCAAACAATGAATGCTTAGAAATAAAAGTTTGAAAATAAACTTTTTTATCATCCGAAATATGTAATATTTGAGGAACAGGTAAGTTATTAGAATAGAAAAGTGAAGAGAAATATATAAAAGCTTCATTTTCTTTCACATTTTCATTATAGCAGCCAAGAATAATATAATCATCTAAATAGATAATAGCATAAAAACGACCAGAACCAGAAGCAGATATTGGTTCAATTTTAGTAACATTACCTAATTTATTTGCTTCGTTTTCAATAAGAATAAGAGGCTGCACAAGTTTACTTTGAATTAAATTTATCGTCTTGATGAACACTTAGTACTGGTACGGGACAATGATTTATCATCTGCATAGCATATTGACCTAAAAGAACATTAGTATTCCTATTTTCTTGCTCCGTCATGATGATAGCTAAATCTATGTTATTATCCTCAATATAAGAAATCAGATCTGATGTATAATTAATAATAGATTTTTTAAAAGATTTATAATTAATATTTTCTTTTTCTAATTCATTTTCTACCATAGCGATATTTTTATCAACTTTCTTTTTTATTGTAGAAAGATTAGTAATATATGCACCGAAAATATGAATTTCTGCATTTGTATATTTAGCTAATTGTATGGCCCAAGGCAATTTATAAGTAGTTTCAGCAGTAGAATCAATAGGTAATAAAATACTTTTAATCTTATCGTGTACTTCATAAGTTTGCCTAATAGTAAATACAGGACAAGGAGCCGTAGAAACTATTCTATTAGCATTACTACCTATCCACATCTCTTCGTAACCAGAGATACCATGTGTACCAGCAAAAATATAATTTATATTATTTTTTTTAGCAAAATTAGATAATTCCTCATATACCTTACCAGTAGTAACTTTATAATCAATTATAGAAGGATTTTTTAATTTAGATTTAAATTCATTCATTAATTGCTCAATACGTTGATGAAGTTCAGTTCTATAATTAGCAGTTACAGTAGCATAAATAGATTCAGTTGGTATAGGTTTATCAACATATAACAAGATAATATTAGAATCAATATAATTATTTAACATAATAGCATACTCTAGAGCTTTAATAGAGCCCTTAGAGAAATCTATGCCTACTAAAAAATTTTCCATAATTTTTTTTTACAAATATAAATATTAAAAACATAATAACAAATAATAAATAGAGTGAAATAGTAAAAAAGATGAGCAGAAGAATAAAAAAATTATGGAAAATTTTTTAAGGAATAAGCAACATATTAGATGTTTAAAAATAAATATGTTTTTGACATTAAATTATAATATATTTCCCATGCTCGCCGATCCGACGCTGCTAAATTTAATATTCTCCCCGTATTCTTAATCATCTCCTTTTCTAAAGTTAGATACTTTCCTTTCACTACAAACCACATTATATAATTTGTTAAATACTTAGTTGCTACTCCATGAAACTTAAAATATATCCACCCTGCAAAATCTTTTATCTTTTCATTAACTGTAGACACACTATATATACCTCTCTTCATTTTGTTTTTATTAGTTATTGCTTTATGTTTAATATACTCTGCATTAGCCGTTTTAAATGCTTTTTTATTACTACCACATATCACTGCATCGCTAGGTATTCTAGATTTTAGAAACTCCTCTACGTGGTTTGCTCTCACTCTGCTATCCTCTAATTTTTTGAATAATATATTTCCACTCCTATCAGTAGCAGCCAATACTGCTACTTTCTTTGGCTTCTTAATTTTTAATTTTTTTGTAGTAGTCTTTGCTATTTTCTCTGTTTTAGCTCTTTTCTTTTTTCTTCCCTTCTCGGAATAATTCATTAGAAGTTCCTCTAACTCTACAATTCCACAAAAATTAACGTTGTCTTCAAAAGATTGAAGAGCACACAATACTCTATGTCTCCAAAAGAAACTAGTTGGTAGAGATATTCCTACTACTTTTGCACACTCTCTTAAAGTCATACCTACTGCCATACATCTAATATATTCTAACATTTTGCCTTTATCATGAATTCCATACATAAAAGTGCCAGTAGTAACTCTGAACTGTCTACCACAATCTTTGCAGCGATAATTCTGTACATCATTTTGCAAACCATTTTTAATAACATTACTGCTATTGCAATCCGGACACAATAGAGCTGTAGACATAGCTTTGAGCTCTTGATAGTCTACTACATCAGCACCGCGTTCTATAATTTTATTATATAGATTGTCATAGAATTCTCGAGTACCTTCTTTGGTGAGGGAAAATACTTCTTGAGGATTATCAACTAATTTTTTCATAATATAAAATTTTTTTACAAATATATTTAAATTATTTAATATAAACTGTTTATTTTTAAACTTATAAAAATTTTCTCATACCCCACCCTCCTCCTTCCCCCCTTAACTCACTAAAGTCAATACTAATCCTCTACTACCCCCATTATTCCTGAATTCACATAAATATATTCCTTGCCATGTCCCTAATGATAATTCTCCTCTTACTATTGGTATTGTCAATGAAACTCCAAATATTGAACTTTTGAAATGTGCTGGCATATCATCTGCTCCTTCTATATCATGTGTGATAAATGGCAAATATTCTGGTACGATATGATTACTTATCATATCCATATCTCTTCTAACGTCTGGATCATAATGCTCATTTATTGTTAAAGCTGCCGAGGTATGTTGTAGAAAAATATTTAGTAGTCCTGTCTCTGGTAATGGTTCTATTACTTTTAATATCTCATTTGTTAATAGATGAAAACCTCTTTTGTAAGGAGGTAATTTGATTTCATATGTTTTTATCATTTTTTGATAATTTTAAATTTACAACTAACTTTATTATTTTATTGCTTTAATTTTGTGTAAAGGAAAATAATAGGGTCCACGAGATGTTAATTTACTTTCAAAAAGGACAATTTCTTCTATTACATAATTTCCTAATGAAAAATTTGTGCGTTCTGATATTATCTCATTAAAATTAGCTAAATCTGTAATCTTTTTTATGCGTCCTAATGTTAAATGTGGAATAAATTTATCATCCGTTTTTATACTATTATTAATAGATGATAGTTTATCTTTTAATTTTAAAGCTAATTGTTTTGTTTCATTATTGTCAATCCATTTTGTCCACAAAACATTAGGATTATCTCTACTACCAAAAGTATATAATCCAGATAGTGTCACTTTATATTCAGTAAAATTATTTTGTATATTATTTAAGATTTCTACAATAGAAGGGATTAACTTGTCTTCAGTATCGCCTAAAAAAACCAATGTTATATGAGTGCTATCTAATGCTACCCATTTAATATTATCTCGAGACAATTGTGATTGTAATTCTAATATCGTCTTTTTTGCTGAATTATTTAGTTTTAGTGGAATAGCTATAAACAAGCGTTTCATTCATCTACACTATTTTCTTTTACAAGTTGAGCTAATTTTTTACCTAATTCTTTAGCTTTTCTAATATCCTGATCACTAGGAGTGAATTTAGTAAAAATACCCTCATCCATTACATTCAGCTTAAGTCCTACTGCTATGTTTGGAATCATTTTTTGATTTTCTCCGCTCCATCCATATGAACCAAATGGTAATAAAAATTTCCCTCTATCTCTGATAGGGTTTACTGTCCCAAATAATTTATATATAGGTAAAAGTATATTTTGATTAATTACTGGTGAGCCTATAGCTATACCTTTAGCTCTTGTTAAATATTCATCTAGTTCTCCTATACTTGAATGTTCTATATCTTTCAATATCACTTCTAGACCTTCTTCTCTAGCACCCTCAGCTATTGCCTCTGCTAGTTTTCCAGTCTTACCATATGCTGATACATAAGCTATTAAAATATCTTGATATTTTTTTGTTGCAAGAAACTCTTTAGATAATTCAATAGACCAATCTACATATCTTTTCCAATTATTTAGTAGCAATGGTCCATGCCCTGTGAGAATAGCTTTGATTTCTATATCTTTTATCCTATCTATTGCTTGCAGCATAAATTTACTATATGGTTTCAGTATAACATCGAAATAATATTTGAATGCATCGTCAAAGTTATCAACTTCTTTATCTATCATCCTATCATCAGCATAGTGGCATCCGAAGCTATCGCAGGTAAATAATAATTTATCCTCTTGTAAATATGTAAAAATACTATCTGGCCAATGTAAATTAGGTGCAGAAATAAATTCTAATGTTTTATTACCAAGATCTAATTTATCTCCACCTTTTACTATTATATTGGGGAAATCTACATTAAATAAATCTTTCAGATTTCTTATAGCTGTTGCACTACCTACTACTTTAGCCTCTGGAGCTAGCTTAAGTAAATTCATCAAATTGCCACTGTGGTCAGGCTCTGTATGATCTAGAACAATATATTTTATTTTTTCTGGTTCTACTACTTGTTTTATCTTTTGTAAATAAGTTTGCCAAAAAGTTTCTTTAGTTGTTTCAATAATTGTAGGCATATCAGCGTTTATGAAATATGAATTATACGTAGTGCCATACTGTGTTTGCATTACTACATCAAATGTAACTATATCATAATCTAAAACACCTATCCAGCTTACATCATTATTGATAGGTATTATTCTGTTATCAAGTTTTTTTACTCTTTGCATAATTTTTATTTTTAGAATGCAAAGATACAATGTTATCAGAAAATATTAAAAATAAATGATTTTTGTTATTTTAGTGAAAATTAAAAAAAATATAGTATAATATTTTAATCAAATTATACTAATAATATAATACAACATTTATCTTTATAAAATATCCTTATAAATATAAATTTTGTGAAAATTAAAAAAAGTATTAATTTTGCAAACTAAAATTTTAAAAAAAAGATTTATGGTGAATCATTATGAAACCGTTTTCATTTTAACTCCCGTTTTGTCTGAAGAGCAGGCAAAGGAAACGGTAAAAAAGTACAAAGAATTTTTAGAGCAAAATGGAGCTCAGAATATTTATGAGGAGTTTTGGGGATTGCGAAAGCTAGCATATCCTATACAGAAAAAAACCACTGGTTTTTATCATTTATTTCAATATGAAAGTGAAAAAGGTGATTTAGTATCTCAGCTAGAGCTTAATTTCAGAAGAGATGAGCGTGTAATGCGTTATTTAACCGTTAAATTAGATAAATACGGTGTAGAATGGAATGAAAAACGCAAAAGACAACAAGCTGAAAATAAAAGCAAAGAAAAAAATAAAATTGAATTATAATTTTTAAAAAATTTTAATATTATGGCTATAGATCCAGGAATTAAATTTCTAACTCCAATAAATATAGAGACAAGAGTTAAAAAATATTGTCGTTTTCGCAAAGCTAGAATCAAATATGTAGATTATAAAGATCCAGATTTCTTAATAAAATTTGTTAATGAACAAGGTAAGATTTTGCCACGTAGAATTACTGGCACCTCTGCCAAATATCAAAGAAAAGTAGCTAAAGCTATTAAAAGAGCCAGACATTTAGCTCTTTTACCTTTCACTACTGATTTATTAAAATAATAAAAATTAGAAAATCATGGCATTAGTAGAAGTAATTTTAAAAGAAGATCTCCCAAAAGTGGGTTATAAATATGATACAGTGAAAGTAAAAGCTGGGTATGCTCGTAATTATTTAATCCCAAAAGGATATGCTATACCAGCTACTCCCTCTAACAAAAAAATGTATCAAGAAATCAAAAAGCAAAGAAGTGCTAAAGAAGAAAAAACTTTAGCAGATGCTAAAGCTCTAGCTGACAAATTAAATCAAGTAAAACTAATCGTTAAAACCAAAGTAGCTCATAATACTGGTAGAATATATGGTAGTGTAACTACTGCTATGATAGCAGACGCTATTGTAGATCAATATAATTTCGAAGTAGATCGCAAAACTATATCTATCCCAGAAGAGCATATCAAACAAATCGGTACTTACAAAGCTAAAGCTCATATTTACAGAGATATTTATGCTGAGTTTGAGTTTGAAGTTGTCAGTGATGAACCTATGTCTGAAACATCAATTGAGCAGCCTACTGAAAATAATCAAGTAGATAATCAAGAATAATATTATAAAAAATATTAAATTCTATTGAAAAAAGGGTCATAAGACCCTTTTTTTATTGATATAAATAAAAATTTCTTTAATTTTACATAAACTTTACTAAAAATAAACATTATGAAAAAACAAATATTATTATTTGTAATATTCTTAAGTGCTATAAGCTTTTTAGCTAATAGCCAAGACATTAAAATTATTCAGTTACCTTTTGTCTCTATGAGAGATACCACTATTAAACCAATATTAGATAGTGTAGTAAATTTTGAAAAAAGATGCGATTATTACAATGATTCTACTATTTTTGTAATTATTGTTTCACCTAAAAATAATGATTTATATAGCTTACAAATAACATCTACAAATAAGTTGAACTATGCTATGTATTTCTCTAACACTGTTCTAGGCTGTTTCTATTACCAAAATCATATATTTATTGTATTCGACGATGATAATAAATTATTTAAGAAAACGAATAAAAAAAGTTCTATTGAATATATGCAGTTCAACTTTTCTAATAGCAAAAATGCACCTAAAATTTCTTTAAAGGCTAAAGATGAGACTCGTACTTATTGGGATTATACCATTGTAAATAACAAATTTATATACAATGGTAAAACTACTCAATGCCAATAAAATATGGTATTAGTTGTTTATTATTTAAACAGTATTTGTTTGCTTTAAAAATATACTTTATTCCTCAGCTTTTTCATTACTATTATACTTGACTTCATATTTTTTAATGGCGCTAGTAATGACTACATAAGACACCCATATCATCAAAGGCCATGAAATAAGCCATAAAATCTCTCTCCAATACATAATTTTATATCTTTTATAAAAATTAATATGCTGTATCACTTTCAGATATTTCCTCTGCAGTAAATTTTTTCTTTAACAATTGTCTCCATGAGTAGATAATATAGGCAGCTACAAATGGTACAAGTAGCGACACATAAGACATCACTATCAAAGTATATCTGCTCGACGACGCATTATGTATCGTCAGGCTAGATTGCATATCTACTAATGATGGATAAAAAGCTGTATTGTTGTATCCTAAACAAAGAAATAATGAAAGCACCGTAAAAAATGTCCCCAATCCAGCAAACCAGATACCTTTATTTTCCATTTTTTTATTTTTTAAATATGGCACTGCTATTCCAAAGAGTACTAATAGCACACCTACTAAAAATATTATCCCTAACCATGGTAACTCTATAAAATTATTGAAGTATTTATATTTCTCCAAATACACTGTCTGAGTAGCAGGATCTACTGCAAAACCATTACCTA
>LUZL01000068.1 GCA_001603615.1 Bacteroidales bacterium Bact_20
AATTTACTAAAAAAATAATTTCACTACAAAGATACAAAATTTTTTTGACTTGAAAAATTAAAAGAGATTCAAACTATTGTAAAATAATAAATTTTATTATTTTATAAAAATACAATAAATTTGATAAATATATTCTGCGAATAATAATTTTCTGTTATTTTTGCAATTAAGAAATTAAATATTATGAAAACATTCGTTTTTAGTGTAAAAAGTACCAAAGTAGAGGATTTCGAAATAATAATAGAAGTATTGTCTAATCAGACATTTGAAGATTTATTTAATATACTTAAACAAACGATAGGCTTCCAAGATAATGAATTAGCTTCATTCTATCTATGTAATAGCATATGGAAACCTCAAAAAGAAATAGTGCTAATAGATATGGGACAAGAAGATAATGATGATGATATAGCATTATTAATGTCTAAAACTAAAATCAATATAATAGAAGATCCTCATCAGAAAATACTTTTTGTCTACGACTATATTAAAAATCATGAATTTCAAATGGAATTAATCAAAATAAAAGATAGCGAACCAAATATTAAATATCCACACATTGCTAAAATCACAGGAAAATATTTGGAAACATTTATGCCTCCCACTCCATCAACATTTTTGCTAAATGATCAAATAGTAGATGATGAAAGTGCGGATGAAAGTGAGGATGATGTTGATGATGAAATGATTGAAGTAATAGAAAAACCTACTGATGACATAGATAGCGACGAAGAAGATTTAATAACTCCTGATAAAGATACTGCTGAGCATTTTTTTGAAGATATAGCAGATATGGATTTAAATGATGATGAGGAACAAGAAGATTTAGATGATGATTTATTAAAATAAAATTTAGAAACAATGAATTTATTAGAAATATTTGATAAAGAAGCAAAAAACAAAAATATCCTAATCATTGGAGATATAATGCTAGATAAATATGTGTGGGGAGAAGTATCACGCATATCACCAGAGGCACCAGTACCAGTAGTAAATGTAACTAAAATAGAAAGCCGATTAGGTGGATCAGCTAATGTAGCACTAAATTTACAATCTTTAGGTGCTAATCCATTATTAGTCGGAGTAATAGGTAATGATTATAATGGTAGTGAGTTTATCAAGCTAATGAAAAATCAAAAAGTAAATGTAGAAGGACTAATAACTACTTCTGATAGACCAACTATAACTAAAACTCGTATAATGGGTAATAATATTCAAATGCTACGAGTAGATGAAGAAAATATTAAAAATTTACCAGATGCATTGAGACAACAAATACTTTTGCGAATTACAAATTTATTAGAAAAATATAAAATAGATGCTATTGTTTTCCAAGATTACGACAAAGGTGTCATAGATGCTCTACTTATAAAACACGTTGTTCAACTCTCCAAAACTTATAATATTCCTGTTTGTGTAGATCCTAAAAAAAGAAACTTTAATTTCTACAATGATGTTACTTTATTTAAACCAAATTTAAAAGAATTTAGAGAAGGTATTAATTGGAATGATGAATCATTTAATATTAATTCTCTTTTTGATAAAATTCACAACTTCAGAGAAGAGAAAAATATAAAATATATAATGGTAACCTTAGGTGAAAAAGGTATGATTTTGGCTAAAACTAATACTAACAATAATCAATATTCCACTATAAATATAAATCCCCCAAAAGTAAGGCAAGTGAGAGACGTATCCGGAGCAGGTGATACTGTAATAAGTGTTGCTGCTTTAGGATTAGCCTTAGGATTAGATATAGAATTTGTTTCAGAATTAAGTAACTTAGCTGGAGGCATCGTTTGTGAATATGTAGGTGTAGTACCTATAAACAAAAAACAATTATTAGAAGAAGCTAAAGTGTATTTAAAAAATTTTGACAAATAATATTTTTTTAAGTTTAAAACCTTAAATATAATTTTATTCTAATACAATTAAAATAATACAAAAAATATTCTCTCTTTTGCATTAGCACAAATAATAAATATAATCTATGATTATAAATTATATTTGTCTTGAATAGTTTAAACAAAATTGTATGATAAAAAAAAACAGTTTCATAAGGTAATACTTATGAAACTGTCACATATTATAAATATAAAGTGTTTATATTATTATTTAATTCCTAATTTTTCTTTAACATAAATCATAATATCTTCACCTCCATCCCAATATAATACAGCACCAGTACCAGTATCTAGAATATATGTAAAGCCTTTTTCTTTAGCTACTTCATCAATAGCTTTTTTAGCTTTATCTATGAGAGGTTGCATAAGCTCTTGTTCTTTTTTAGATAATAAATTTTGAGCTTCTTCTTGGAAATCTTGAATTCTTGTCTGTAAATCAACCAATTCTTTTTGCTTAATCTGCTTTACTGCATCTATAAATTGAGTTTCATTAGCTAAATAATCATTATACTTTGACTGAAATTCATTTACCATAGTTTCCAGTTGTTTTTGTAAATTTTGAGCATAATTATTAAGAGCTTGCTCAGCACTATCTCTACCCGGCATTACCTGCATTAGATCATTAGTATTCAGATGACCAATCTTTAGTTTAGTTTGCTGACCTACCATTGTGAAAGATACTAATAATGTAAACACAATGATTAAAGAAAATTTTTTCATATAATTTAAATTTTATTTTTGCAAAAGTAATAAATTTTTAGATTAATCAATTATAACCCTAAAGATTTTTTAATATCATTAGTAATATCAAGTTTAGTATCATAGAATAGTAAGGTAGTATTATTAGAAATATCAAAAATAGCTGAAATTCTATTATTTTGAGCGTAGTTATTTATAGCTTGATAAAGTTGATTTTGTATAGGTTGTAATAAAGCTTTTCTTCGTTGAAAAAGATCTCCCTCAGGGCCGAAATATTTTTTTTGCAATTCTTTAGCAGCTTTTTCAGCTTCTATTATTTCATTTTCTCTTTTAGTTTTCTCATTTTGTGGCAAAAGATAGGCCTCAGCTTGATATTTTTTGTACATTTGATCTATTTCTAGATATTTCTGTTCTAGTTCTTTTTCCCATTGAGCACTCAGATTGTCTATTTGAGTAATAGCATTTTGATATGCAGGCATAGATTCTAATATTAATTCTGTATCTATAAAAGCTATTTTTGTGGAACTCTGAGCCATCAAGCCCATTGT
>LUZL01000069.1 GCA_001603615.1 Bacteroidales bacterium Bact_20
TGCTCTTCATCTACTACTATTAATCCTAAATTATGAAATGGTAAAAATAATGCTGAGCGAGGACCTACTATTATACATGATGGATCATCTTTTTTCCATAAATCTACCAGTTTATTCCATATTTCTACACGTTCATGTAGGTTAAATCTACTGTGGTAAACTAATATTTTATCACCAAAATATTTTTGTAACCTATTTACTAGATAAGTCGTAAGGCTAATTTCTGGCAAGAGGTACAAAACTTGTTTACCAGCATCTATATATTCTTTTATTAGGGTAGAATATATTTCCGTTTTACCACTGCCGGGTACTCCATACAAAAGTACATGCTTATTTTTACTTATGTATTTTTTAATCTCATCGTATGCTGACTTTTGTACATCAGATAATGTAATATTTTCAATCTCAGTAAAATGTGGTAATTTGCTATCTATCCGAGAAATAGTCTC
The DNA here is from genome assembly GCA_001603615.1 of Bacteroidales bacterium Bact_20. Lineage (GTDB taxonomy): Bacteria > Bacteroidota > Bacteroidia > Bacteroidales > DTU049 > DTU049. Next base: position 450 of record LUZL01000069.1, read on the forward strand.
TGTGGTTTCTATGATATATCCTTTTTTTATTAATGATTGTATCGCAGAGATAGCAAACTTATCTGATAATTCAGATTTGAGTATTTTAGTTTGTCCTTGAGAACGTTTTTGATATAAATATAAGATAACATCTATCTGTTTAGGTGCTTTTTTTTCTAATTTATTAATTATTTCATTAAAATCATCAGAATTAATAAAATCCTCACTCAAGCTGATAAATTTAACATTTTTAGGGATAAATTTCTCCTCACATTCCTCGCTAGGATATATAATACTTTTATCAATACATGATTTGATGAATCTTTGCACATTTTTTTTACCTAATAAATTTTGTATATCTTCATTTGTTATGAATTCTCTAGCAAGCAAAGTTTCGTAGATTAAATTTTCATCTTCTGTTTTTATATTATTTAAATCAATATCTGGATGAAGCTGATATTTAGTTTCAGATTGTATTTTTAATCCACTAGGTAGAGCATTATTCAGTACATCACCGATATTGGATAAATAATATTCTGATACCCATTTATATAAACTCCACTGTTGCTTATTAATAATAGGTTTTTCATCAATTACTTCTAAAATATATTTTATTTCGTCTGCTTCATTTATTAAATCATCTAAATTATTTATTTTTTCGTCATCTAAAATATCTATTACTAATCCAGCATATAATTTTTTAGCTCCGAATGGTACTATAACTCTGATGCCCCACTGTATATCATTTTGTAGATCTGATGGTACTTTATAGAGAAATGTTTTGTCTATTGGTAGTGGTATAGCTACATCTATGATCATTTTATTTTAAAATTAATTATGTATACAAATTTAGAAAAAAATAAATTACAAGTATTTAATAAAAAAATTAATTTAATGACAAATATTAAGCATTTATTTGATAAAAAATTTTTATTATTAAATAATTTATAAAAGTTTAAAAATAGTTAAAAAAAAACTATAAATAAAAATATTTATCAGCTTTACAAAATTATTTGAAGGCAGAATAGGGTATTTGATTTATTTAAAAATAAATTTCCAGATTTTACAATTTTAATATCATTAATTATAAATGGTGTAAAATTTTTGAATTTTATATATTCTCAAAATTCTATTTAACATAATATAAATTATCGGACAATTTAATGTTTAATTTTTAAACATAGTTATCATAATTATCTCTGAGTTTATTTATTTCATATTTTATGAAAAATTATAATTATGGAATATTTTTTTAACTAATTTTTTTCAAAACTATATCACAATTAAAAATGAATAAAAAATTAATTATAGAATACATATTTAATTGTAAAAAGTAATTTTAAAAGAACTAAAAAATTTACATTTAAAATAATTATGAAAATATTTATTTACAATTATTAAAGCGAATATGAAAATATTTTTTAATAAGAAAATTTTTAAAATTATTATCTATTTAACATAATAAAAAAAATACCAGACATAGTCTGGTATTTTTTAGAAAATAAATTTAAATTGGTTTTCAAAAACTTAATCAAGCAAATGAATAGAAAGTCCACTACGTAGTTTAGGTTCAAACCAAGTAGTTTTAGGAGGCATTATATTGCCACTATCTGCGATATCCATGAGTTGTTTCATAGATACTGGATATAGAGCAAATGCTACAGCCATTTCGCCACTATCTACACGGCGTTTCAGCTCTCCTAGACCTCTGATGCCACCTACGAAATCAATTCTTTTATCTGTTCTCAGATCTTGTATCCCCAATAAATTGTTTAGAACTAAATCTGATAAAATAGTTACATCTAGTACTCCAATAGGATCATTGTCGTTGTAGGTGCCTTTTTTTGCTGTTAATGAATACCAATTTCCCCCCAAATACATTGAAAAATTATGAAGTTTATTAGGCTTGAATTCTTCAGTACCTTTATTTTCAATATCAAAAAATTCAGATAATTTTTGTAAAAATTCCTCTTTGCTTAGCCCATTTAAATCTTTAACGACTCTATTATAATCTATTATTGTTAGTTGATTATCTGGGAAAACTACAGCCATGAAATAGTTAAATTCTTCATTTCCTGTAAAATTAGGATGCTGTTCGCGTTTTTCTTTACCTACAAGAGCTGCAGCAGCAGTACGATGGTGTCCATCGGCTACATAAAGAGCTGGCATATCTGCAAATAATTTTTGAATTTTTTCATTAATTTCTTTTTCATTTATTACCCAGAAATGATGTCCTACACCGTCATTAGCAGTGAAATCATAAATAGGTTCATGTGCTTTAGCATAAGAAAGTATCAAGTTATCTAACTCAGGAAGAGATTTATAAGCAAAAAATACTGGTTCTACATTAGCATTAGTTACTCTCACATGTTTCATTCTATCTTCTTCTTTATCTCTACGAGTGAGTTCATGTTTTTTAATTACATTATTAAAATAGTCATCTATGCTAGCACAGCCGACGATACCATATTGAGTTTTTCCCCACATAGTCTGAGCATATATATAGAAATACGCTTCATCATCTGGTACCAACCATTTATTTTCAATAAATTTTAAAAAATTTTCTTTAGCTTTTTCATAAACACGTGGGTCATGTTCATCAGTGCCAATAGGTAAATCTATTTCTGATCTAGTGATATGTAACAAAGAGTATGGATTACCTTCAGCTTCTTTTCTTGCTTCTTCGGTATTAATAACGTCATAAGGTTTAGCTGCCACTTTGTCAGCTAATTCTTTTGGTGGTCGTAACGCTTTAAAAGGTCTTAAAATTGCCATGATTAATTTTTTATTTTAAATAAATTTATAAACGACAAACAATAAATATTAAAAAACTAATACAAAACTAAATACACTAAATTTAGTTAATGATAGTAATTTTTTTTTAATAAAATAGCTCTCTTCTACTCTTTCAAGGAGATAAAAGATTAGATCAGCTCATTACCGGTATTATGATCGAAATCATCCTCTTCTTCCTCTTCCTCATCAGAAGAGCTTCTGTCGTCTCTTTTGTTGCGTTGTAGAGATGAGATGAGAGCACCTAGCATCTTAGATATTTCAATAAGTAAATTTTTAGCTTCTTCGTGTTGCTCTTCAGTAATAAGACCTTCCTTTTGAGCAATAGTAATGAGTACTACGCTTTTTCTGATAGAGCTACGTCCCATTTTTAGATAATAGATAAATTGATTTTTAGTACGTCCAGAACCTTCGGCAATATTAACCGTAATTTCTTGTGCTGCTTCTATCATATCATTTCTGATGACTGAAGCATAATCTGGAAATGATTTTGTAGCATTGTAAACCCAAGACACGAAATCTAGAGTCTTGTGATAAATGCGTAGATCTTCAAATCTGAAGAAGTTCATTGGTCTATTTTCTTCCATAGTTGTATATTTTTGGTGTTGTATTATTTTTTTTATTTATTCACTTGAAAAGTAGTATCTCCGTTATTAAAGTAAGCAATTATTTGCTTAACTGCAGCTAATCCAGCATTATTATTAGCTTCTTTTGTCTGAGCACCTAATTTTTTAGGAGTGGCATAGAAACGACCTGGATATTTTTCATTTAAAATATCTTTACAATTGGGAGCTACATCAGTAACATATTTGAAATCGGGTCTGTCTTCAAACATTTTTATTAAGCCATCTTCATCTATAAGTTCTTTTCTAGCAGTATTTACTAACACAGCATTTTTAGGCATCAATGATAATAAATTATAATTAATTGATTTTACAGTATTTTCATTAGCTGGTATGTGTAATGAAATAAATTGACAAGATTTATATAATTCCTCAATAGAACTAGCTTTAGAAACGTTAAATTGCTTATATTCTTCGTCATTAGCAGATCGTCTATGACCATAAATTTTCATGTTAAAACCTTGTACTCGTTCAGCTAGAGCCTTAGCAGTATATCCAAACCCATGTAACCCTAATGTTTTACCTTTTAATTCTATACCTGTAGAACCATCAAAGAAATTACGGGCTGCATATAGCATAAGTGCAAGTGCTAATTCAGCAACTGCATTAGAATTTTGTCCAGGAGTATTCATAGCAACAATTCCACGTTCTGTGCATGCAGCTAGATCTATATTATCATAGCCTGCACCAGCTCTGACGACGATTTTAAGATTTGGAGCATGAGCTATTAAATCTTTATCCACGATATCACTACGTACTATCAATGCTTCTGCATCTTTTATTCCTTCATAAGCTTCTTCTTTAGTCTTATAATTTTCTACAAATTTTATATCAAAATTTTCAGCTTTTGCAATATCGCTCATTTTATTGACAGCATCACTTGCAAAAGGTTTTTCTGTTAAAACAACTATTTTATGCATAATGATTATTTTTTTATATAATTATTATTTCAAATTTGCTTTTTCAAACTCTTCCATAGCTTGTACTAAAACTTTAACACTATCAATAGGTAAAGCATTATACATAGATGCTCTGAAACCACCCACACTTCTATGACCTTTTATACCTACAATACCATATTTTTTAGAATGCTCTAAAAAATTAGCTTCTAAATCTTTGTATGGATCTTGCATCACAAAAGTAATATTCATTAGTGAACGGTCTTCTTTGTTTGGAACAGTAGGAACAAACATTTTACTATTATCTAAATAATCATTAAGAACTTTTGCTTTTTCTTCATTGATTTTTTTCATATTTTCCAGTCCACCGATTTCATTTTTTAACCAGCGCATCACTTCTCTAACTACAAAGATAGCATATACTGGTGGAGTATTATAGAGACTATTTTCCTCTGTATGAGTTTTATAGTTAAGCATAGTAGGTATTATACGGTCAGTAACTTGTTTACTATTTAGAAAATCATCTTTTATAATTGCAATAGTAACACCTGCTGGACCTACATTTTTCTGAGCACCACCGTATATCATAGAATATTTAGATACATCTACAGGTCTACTATAAAAGTCTGATGACATATCTGCTACCATAGGTACTGGTGAATTAAAATCAGTTTTAATTTCTGTACCATAAATAGTATTATTAGTAGTAATATGGAAATAATCAACATCAGTAGGTATAGTGAAATTTTTAGGAATATAAGTAAAATTTTTATCAGCTGAGGAAGCAACTATCTGCACTTCACCGAATAATTTAGCTTCTTTGGCAGCTTTTTTAGCCCAGCTACCTGTTTCTAAATAGGCAGCTTTAGTTTTAAGAAAATTCATTGGTAGCATAGCAAATTGAGTAGAAGCACCACCACCTACGAAAATTATTTTATATCCTTCTGGAATATGTAATAAATCTTTCATTAATTCAATAGCTTCATTAATAATAGCATCAAATTCTTTTGATCTGTGTGAAATCTCTAATATTGACATTCCAATGCCATCCAGATCTAGAGCTGCTTTGGAAACTCTCTCTAATACTGGTAATGGTAATACTGCTGGACCTGCGTTAAAAATATGCTTTCTCATAATATAAAAATTTTTATGTTTTTTGCAAAATTATATCTTTTTTTTATAAGCAAAAAATTTATATTCACCTATTTTTTAAAAAAAATTTTTCTGAAATATAAAAACTTAATAAGTTTGCAAAAAAAAAATGTCAAAAATAAGAATAAGTAAAGAATTTCATTTCGAGATGGCTCATGTTTTAGATGGTTATGACGGGTTGTGTGCATATGTACATGGGCATTCTTATTTTTTGATAGTTTCTGTACTAGGTGAACCTAATAATGATATTAATTCACCTAAAAATGGAATGGTGATGGATTTCGGCGTTTTAAAAGATATAGTAAATAAAGATATTATAAATATTTTTGATCATTCATTAGTAGTTAATCAAAAAGCTAATTGGATAGAAAAAGTGCAAAATATAGATAGTTTTTCTAGAATTATAAAATTACCTTTTCAACCAACAAGTGAAAATTTATTATTACATTTTATAGATATAATTAACAAACAATTACCTAATGATGTAAAATTAGTTCATGCTTTATTAAAAGAAACTAATAGCTCATATGCAGAATGGTTTTACCAAGATAATTTTTAAAATTAATCACTAAATACAATTTTTTTTAATATAAATATTTATAAAAAAGTGAAAAAATTTATTAAAAAACTTTTTTATTTATTAAAGATAATCAGAATAAAAATTTTTGAATGGATTTCTAAAATTAATCCTAGATTATTAAACCTTACATACATTTTAATATCTTTTTTCTCTTTTTTTGGTGGAATATTAACAATATTTTTTATTGGAAAAGTATATACGCCCGCAGTAGCAAATGATTTAGTTCCATATATAAATTTTATCTGTTGGAGTGTAAGCATTTTATATATAATTCAGATAATTTTATTAATATTACCTGGTGGAAGGCGTTTTTCATGGTTAAATTTATTTATAAAAATTCTTTTTATATCTACATTAAACTATTTTGTATACTATATACCTGATTTCATCTCTGGTTATTTACACGAATTAAATTATATTTATTATTATAAATTATTTTTAATATTTTTAGTTTTTTTAAGAACCATAAGTCATTGGATAGAAAATATTTATCGTATTACAAAGCAGCACCCAGCAAAAATATTTATTCTTAGTTTTATTTTTATAATAATAGTTGGGTCAATTTTATTGCTATTACCAGCTGCAACTTATGAAAATGTAAAATATGAAGATTCTTTATTTATAACTGTCTCAGCTGTTTGTGTAACTGGATTAACCCCATTAAACATAGCTACTACTTTTACATGGTTAGGGAAATTAATAATTTTGATATTAATACAAATCGGTGGATTAGGTATAATGACTATAACGAGTTTTTTAGCTTTGTCGTTTACTAGGTCAGATTTATCATTAAAAGAACAACAAGGACTGGGCTTTAGCATAGGAACTTCTACATATAGAGAGGTTTTAAAAAATCTTTATTTAGTCGTTTTGATTACATTATTTTTTGAAAGTATAGGAGCTGTTTTAATTTATTTTTCAGTACCTGCTAACCATTTTAATACGGTATCTCAACATGTATTTTTTGCTATTTTTCACTCAGTATCAGCTTTTTGTAATGCAGGCTTTAGTAGTATAGATGCTGGTATGATGAATAGCGCATTTGTTAATAATTATCTTGGTATTTTTACTATCAGTGGCTTAATTATTTTTGGTGGTTTAGGTTTTTTTGTGATTAAAAGTTTTGTAGATAATTTATTTTTATATATTAAAAATTTTTTTAGAAAATTATTTAAAAAAGATAAAATAATAAAACCTAAAATTGTCAATATAAATAATATAATAGTTATTAGAACGACAATTATATTATTAATTTTAGGAATTTTAGGAATTTTAGTTTTAGAAGCTAATAGAGGACTAAATGGCTTTAATTGGTTTAATAAGATAGTACATGCATTTTTCTGTTCTGTGACACCTAGGACAGCAGGATTTAATACTATAGATTTTGCAATTTTTTCTCCAGCTACGATAATGTTTATAATAATTTTAATGTGGATAGGAGCATCTCCTGGTAGTACTGGTGGTGGTATCAAAACTACATCTATAGCATTAGCATTTTTAAATGCTAGATCTCTTGGTAGAAGTCAAGAAAAAATTAGATACAAAAATAAAACTATAAGTAATGCTAGTATTCAGAAAGCTTTTGTCATCATTGTATTCTCATTATTGACAATTTTTATAGGAATAATTTTTATCTGTGCTTTTGATCCACATTTAGGCTTTATGAATATAATGTTTGAGGTTTTTTCAGCTTTTGGCACTGTAGGTTTATCATTAGGTATAACACCTGATTTATCTTTATCATCAAAAATTGTAATCATTATTGAAATGTTTATTGGTAGAATGCAATTTGTAATATTGTTTTTAGCAATAATAAAAAAAACAAAACAACGATTAATCAAATATCCAGAAGTAGATTTAAATTTATAAAAATATAATATAATGAGTAAAAAAGTTTTAGTATTAGGGTTAGGTAATTTTGGGAGTGAATTAGCTAGGAGGTTAACCCTAGAAAATATGGAAGTAACAGGTATAGATATAGATCATCATCTAGTAGATTTATATAAAGATAGCATAACTAATGTAGTAGAGGGTGATGCTACAAAAGATGAAGTAATGAAGGAATTAGAAGTATCTTTATATGATTTTTGTATAGTCTGTATAGGTCATGATGTGGGTATTAGCTTAACAATGGTAGCTCTACTCAAAAAATATGAAGCTAATATTATCTATGCTAGAGCTATCAATGATATACATAAACAGATATTATCTCTTATGAGAGTAAAATATATTTTTGAACCTGAAATAGAATCTGCTGGCAGACTAGCTATGCAAATATCTAGCAAAATTATTTATGATGCTTTTCCTATTTCTAAAAACTACATAGCTGTAGAAATAAATATACCTAGATCATATGAAAATCTCAAATTAGGAGATATAAAAATTAATGATGAAATAGTTGTATTAATGCTAAAAAGATATTCATATGTTGAGAATCCTTTTGAACGTAGTGAATTATATTATAAACCTTCTCACGAATTTACACCACTGCACGATCCTGAAACCTTATTACACAAAAATGATAGATTAGTGATTTTCGGTCCTATAGAAAAGATTAGAAATTTTGTAAAAATTTATGATAAAGAAATAGAAGAATAAAATAAACTTTCTGCTCTGCTCTACCCTTTTTATCTTAATATTTTAATGTGTATAATATAATTAATACACAAGAAGGTATGTGAAAATTGAATATTTTAATCTATTATTCATTTAGTATTTTTCATTATTTAATTAAATATAAAATCCTAAAATCGTTTATTATTTAAACTTAAGTCAAAATTTAGTTAATTATTAAATTACAATAATTTATTAATTTATTAAAAAAAGTAAATCTAATCTTTATATTTAATGTATTATATTTATTATTTAGTTAACTATTTATTAAAAAATTAATATAAATTTATATTAATTTAAAAAATATTTATATAAATTTGTAAAATATATATTAACAAATATGAAAAATATGAAAAAATTAGATTTATCTTTAGATTTCAAAAAAATGAGAATTAACCTTAATTACAAATTAAGAGATTTTATTTTTCCTATTTTAATTTTTACTTTTTTATTAATAAATACTAACACGTTATATTCTCAAAACAATGCATTAGAACCTTTATATAAAAATTGTTCAAATGGGCAAACTCTTGATATTGAGCAAAAAAGCACTTCAATAATAGAGATACCCCAAGCAAAAGAAGATGATAATATAAACAAAAATGAGAGTCCTAAAATTTCTTTTGTTAATAGTAGATTATCACAAAAAGATGAGCGATGGCAAAAAGGTGGTATATATTATGGTTTTGAACCTGAGCAAGAGATATTAGAAAGAAGGACAAAAGTAGCCAAGCACTTTATACTACCTGATGGTAAATATGCTGCCTTCATAGGAAGCGTAAAACATTATAAAGATGAGAACGGCCTTTGGCAAGATATAGACTTAACTATCAAAAACAATAATACTTCACAATTTAATGAATATAAATATTGTAATGTTACCAATAATATAAAAACTTTTTAT
>LUZL01000070.1 GCA_001603615.1 Bacteroidales bacterium Bact_20
ATCTACTATCCTTACGTCTATCCTACCAGATTGAGATCTCACCCACATTAATAAATTGTTAAGTAATTCATCTGTATTAGTGACTATCTTTTCTAACTCATCTATCAGCTCATTTCTTTCTTTAGCTGTCATATCATCAAAGTCTCTTCTCATAATATGTATGAAACTCATTAAGCTAGCTATAGGATTGCGAATATCATGAGCTATGATACTTAAAAATTTATCTTTGGTTTGATTAGCTATTTGCAGTGCTTGTTCATTTTCTTGTAGTTTTTTATTAATGCTTATTTGTATAGCATTCATCTCTGCCATTTCTCTTACATACTTACGATTTATTCTAATATTTCTATATAGCAAAAGTGCAACTATTAAAGCAAATAACAAACTAATAATCAAGAAAAATTGTAAATTTCTATTATTTTTTATTAATTTATTATTTAGCTCTATCTGCTGTTTAAGCGACATATTTTCATTTATTATATAATCATAGTTACTTTTTACTAATATATCAATAGCTTCTTGAATAAACATTTGATTATACTTGTCTTTATATGATTTATAAGATTTCTGTAATGTTTCATAAGCATTTTTATAATTACCTAATGCAGCATATGATTCTGCAATTATCAAATTAGTAGCTATTTTAGAATCAATATTATTTAGACTATCTGCATAAATAATTGCTTCTTTAGCAAATTCTAATGCTTTAGCGAAGTTACCTAATTTGTAATAGCTATCTGCTATATTATTTAGTTCTGCAGCTATTCCAGATTTATCTCTAACTTTTTTGCGATATTCTATTGCTTGTAGATTGTATTCTATACTTTTATCATATTGTCCAAAAGAATTGTATAAGTATCCTAAGTATGAGTATGCTGTTCCTATCAGATTATCATTATTTAATTTTTTTGATCTCTCTAGTACATCAATCAGTAGCTCTTCTGCTTCTTTATATTTATTAATTTCTATAAAGTTGAGTGCTAAATTCATATAACTGCGTAATAACTGGTCTGTCCTATTAGAGCTATATGCTAACTCTATAGCAGACTGCACAGCATTTATACTTTCGTTATATAAACCCATCTTAAAATATGCAGAGCCTAATAATCTATAAAATTCTATTAATAAACTATCATTTTTAAAACCAGGAAAATATTTTACCGCTTCTATAAAATTATTTAATATAATTGAATTTAGATTTATATTACCCGCTATTATACTCTGATAATAAAGAGAATATACTATCCCAGTTGTATCTTTTAATGTATTATAAAATTTATAAGATTTAGCGAAATGCTTCAATGCTTGTAAATTATTATTATTCAAGTAATAAACGTATCCTCTAGCAAATTCTATTTTTGCATAAAACCCCAAGTCCGTCAAAGACATAGTTTGACTTTCTAATAAATCTAAATGATAATTTACAGTATTGGTATCATTGATTTTATCTATCTCCTGTATTATTTGTGGTAATGATAAATTATTAAATAACTCATAATCTTTTATATGATCATCATTAGCTGATAATTTAATATTAATCGTTGCTATAAATAAAAAAATTATAAGTATTAAATTTTTCACTAATTAAAATATTTTTACAAAAATAATAGTTTTTTATATAAAATAAAAGTAACACAATTATTTTAAATGATATATATCATTGCCTTTATATTTTATTGAAATTTAATATTTTATAAATTTTTAAAAATTAAAATAGAATTATTATTAAATTATAATCATTCTAATATAAAAATTATTTGTAATTTTGTAAATAAAAATATAACAAAAAATGGATGCATTAGATATTTTAAAACAACATAATATAAAAGCAACGATACAAAGGGTAAAAGTTTTAGAATATTTGATGAATTGTAGCATACATCCAAGTGCTGAAGATATATACATGCATCTCAAAAATGAATTACCTATGATATCATTATCTTCGGTATATAATATTTTAATTGAGTTTGAAAAGAATAATTTAGTAAATAAATTAATGACAGATAATAATACCATTAGGTACGATTATACAAAATGCAAACATTATCATATATATTACTCAGATGGTAAAATTGAAGATTTTGAAGATAAAGAATTAGATAATTTAATATCTGAATACTTTAATAAAAATTACCCCAACATAGTAAATGATAATGATATAAACGTAGTAATTAATATAAAAAATAAAAAAGACAAATAACCCCAAAAAAAGTAAAAATATGGAAACAGGAAGAATTCCCTTATTAGGAGAGCCATTACCACAAATGAAAGTGTTAACAACACATGGCCCCAAAACATTACCTGATGATTACAAAGGAAAATGGTTAGTATTATTTAGTCATCCTGCAGATTTCACTCCAGTATGTACTACTGAGTTTTATGCATTTGCTAAAAGAAATGAAGATTTTAAAAATTTAAATGCAGAATTATTAGGACTCAGTGTAGATCAAGTATTTGCTCATATCAAATGGGTAGAATGGATTAATGAAAAATTAAATATGGAAGTACCATTCCCCATCATCGCAGATCCTTTAGGTACTGTAGCTAACACTCTAGGGATGATACATCCCAGTAAAGGTTCTGAAACTACAAGAGCAGTTTTCATCATTGATCCTAATGGTATAATTCGTATTATGCTTTACTATCCTCAAGAGATAGGTAGAAATGTAGATGAAATCCTAAGATCATTGAGAGCACTACAAATGAATGATAAATTCAAGGTTTCTTTACCTCACAATTGGCCTAATAATGAACTAATCGGAGATAAAGGTATAGTACCACCACCTAAAAATATAGCTGATATTGAACAACGTAAAAAAGATTACGAAGGATATGACTGGTGGTTTACCTATAAAGAACTAAAATAATAGTTGTTCTAAATTTTAATAAAAAAAGGGATTTATAATAAATCCCTTTTTTTATTATTTTGTAATTTTGTAAAAATATTAATTATGATTACAAAATATCATAGATGGTATTATAAATTATTAAATCATTTTAAATTGACACATCAGTTAGAAGATCCTCAAACAATTTATAATCAGATCTC
>LUZL01000071.1 GCA_001603615.1 Bacteroidales bacterium Bact_20
GCTTATATTTATCAGCTTTAACTCATAGCATATTTTTATTTTTTAATTTCGCAATATAATTTAAATAGATGACTCTAAATGATCTAGATATAGGGCAAAGTGGCTATATTGTTAAGATAAAGGGTAATGAGACCTTTAGACACAGATTGATGGAGATGGGATTTAAAACTAATGAAAAGGTTACTTTGCTGCACAAAGCCCCACTCAATGATCCATTATTATTTCAAGTAATGGGTTCTAAAGTTTCCCTTAGAAGAAGTGAAGCTCTTAACATCGAAATAACTACAGAAGAAGAATTGCAAGAATTAGAAAATATTGATATTCTTTCAACAAATATCGAACATTTAATTTCAAAAAAGAGTAAAAATATTGAAGTAGCTCTCATAGGTAATCCAANGTCATGCTCATGAGCATGTGGGTAATTATGCTGGTGTAACTGTAGATGCCAAAAGTGGCACTATTGAGTTTAGAGATTACAAAATTACCTTTGTAGATTTACCAGGTACATATTCTCTGCAAGTTTTTTCTCCTGAAGAGGCTTTTGTACGTCATTACTTACTGCAAAAAATGCCAGATGTCATTATCAATGTCATAGATGCCTCTAATATAGAACGTAATATGTTGCTGACTACACAACTAATGGAACTAGATTATCCTATGGTAATAGCTCTCAATATGTTTGATGAATTATCTAAAAAAGGTGTAAAATTAGATGTCGATAAACTGAACGAAATGCTTAAGATTCCTATTATTCCTACTGTAGGCATAAAAAATAAAGGTATCGATGAACTATTGAATGCAGTAATAGACAGGTATGAATCTAATTTAATTGTTAAAAGTGTTGTCCATTTTCCTCTGCCAATAGAAAATTGCATCGAAAAAATAGAAAATGAGATTAACAAAACAAATTTTACCAAATCAGCTATATCTTCACGTTTCGTAGCTATTAAATTATTAGAAAAAGATCCCGAGTTTCATCATTTGCTTAATAGAAATAAATATTTATCTCTAAAAAATGTTGTAGAAAAATGTATAGAAAGTATTGAAAAACAATACAATCAACCTTCTGAGTTTTTGTTTACAGATATCAGATATGGTTTCATAAAAGGTGCTCTGAAGGAGACATTGACATATTCACAAAAAGATGCTGATCAGAGTATTGACAAATTAGATAAAATATTAACACACAAAATCTGGGGAATACCTATTTTTCTTGCTTTTCTGTATATTATGTTTTTTTCTACTTTTTATCTAGGTAGTTACTTACAAAATTGGATGGAATTAGGTATAGACTGGATCAAAGTATTTTTATCTGGAGTTTTGCGAGCTTCATTGTTTAAAGATTTATTAATAGATGGTGTAATCACTGGTGTGGGTAGTGTATTGGTTTTTTTACCTAATATTGTGATTTTGTTTTTATTTATAGCTTTTATGGAGGATACTGGCTATCTGAGTAGAGTTGCTTTTTTGATGGATAAACTTATGCATAGAATAGGACTGCATGGTAAATCATTTATTCCAATGATAATGGGCTTCGGGTGTAATGTACCAGCGATAATGTCTTCTAGAATCTTAGAAAATCCATCAGATAGGAAAATCACCATTTTAATAAATCCATTTTTTTCTTGTAATGCTAGGCTAGCTATTTACGTGTTAATTATTAATATATTTTTCCCTAATTCTTTGGCATATATGCCATTCATATTATACTTAACAGGTGTGCTAATAGCTGCTATTGTTGCAATAATTTTT
>LUZL01000072.1 GCA_001603615.1 Bacteroidales bacterium Bact_20
GATAAAGCATTAAGAAATGTTACTGATGATATGACTGCTCTGAAAAGAGATTCTCTAATTAATGAAAATATAAAAATTATTAAAGAAAATGCCACTAAGGGTTCATCTTTAGTAGCGTCGGTAGTACCATTTTATAAAGGCTCTCAATATATTTTAATGCTATTTGAGGAATATAAAGATGTCAGGCTCGTATGTGCACCTCCCTTATCAATAGGCTTTTTTGGGGGAGATGCTGATAATTGGACCTGGCCAAGGCATGTTGGAGATTTTGCTTTTTTAAGGATTTACATGGGACCAGATGGCAAACCAGCAACTTATAATAAAAAGAAAAACATACCATACTCACCTAAATATTATTTGCCCTTTAGTAATAATGGATATCAAGAAGGTGATTTCGTTATGAGTATTGGATATCCTGGCAATACTGATAGATTTATGACATCATATGGTGTACAAAAAGTGCTGGATATTATAGATCCTACAATTGTTAGGATTAGAGATATCAAACTTAGTATTCTAAGAAGAAATATGCAAGCAGACTCTACTATTGCTCTAATGTATACTTCAAAATATAATCGCATTTCTAACTATTGGAAATACTTTATGGGACAAATTGAAGTGATGAATAGACTAAAAGTAATAGAAAATAAACGTAATCTAGAGAAAGATTTTACTTCATGGATAAATGCTGATCCTCAGAAAAAGTTACAATATCAAAACGTACTTGAAAATATTCAAAATATAATTAATTCATCAAACCAACTTCATAAAGCTATTATTTATTATAATGAAGCTGCTTTTAATGGACCAGATATTATTTCTTTGATTTTAAGATTTGATAGTTTATATATTATTTTAAAAAACAATAACCTACCTGATGATCAAAAAAATGCTAAGATTATAGAACAGTCAACAAAATTAAAATATTACGTTTCTAATTATTTCTATCCTAGCTTTAATATTAATGTAGATAAAGAATTGTTTATTTCACTTTTTCAAATGATATATAATGATTTATTACCACAGTATCATCCAGATATTTTTAAAGAAATTAGTAAAAATTCTACCTTTGCACTTTTCGCTGATGAAGTTTATAATAAATCTATATTCTCTTCTAAAAATAATATCTTTGATTTTCTAAATAATCCACAATTATCTAATCTAGAGAATGATCTTGGTTTTAAAGTAACTAAATCATTGTATGTTAAATATAAAAATATTTATAAAGATTACAATAATACTCTAATAAATCTAAATAATGAAGAAAGAATTCTCCTCTCTGGTATCAGAGAAATGTTAAAAGATAAACATAAATTTTATCCTGATGCCAATAGTACAATGAGATTAACGTATGGCAAGATAGTGAACTACACTCCTGTAGGTGGCTCACCTTTAGCTTATTATACTACTTTAGATGATATGATAGCTCGCGAAAATCCGAATAATCCAGAATTTACAATAGATACTAAACTAAAACAACTATACAAAAATAAAGATTTTGGCACTTATGCTGTTAATGGTAAAATACCTCTTTGTTTCATTAGTGATTTAGATGTGATCGGCGGTTGCTCCGGTGCTCCAGTATTAAATGCTAATGGTGAAGTAATAGGTATCGTCTTTGATATCAATTGGGAAGCCACTTCTTCTCAATATACATTTGATGCAGAACATACTAGATGTATAGCTACCGACATCAGATTTATTATGTTCTATTTAGATAAATATCTCAATGCTCAAAATATTATTAATGAACTGAAAATCATTTGATATATTCTATCCTACCCTACAAATAATTTCTCTTCGTTACAAATAAAATGGTTTAGTCCCTGGGAACCTTTTTTCATGAAGTTTTATGACTTCATTGTATATTATACCTTTTAATTCTTCCATTCCATAATTCTTTATTGCTGAGATGAAAACAGATAGATTGTTATTTGATGAACTCTTGTAATGTGAGATATAATCTTGTAAGTCAAATTGTGGATTTGATGAGAGCATCTTTTGCTCGAAGATGTCAATTTTATTATAAATAGTTATTATAACCTTATCTGCAGCATTTATGTCAGATAATATTTGATATACCACTTGCATTTGTTTCTCATATTGTGGTGATGACAAATCTACTACATGTAGTAGAATGTCTGCTTCATTTACTTCTGCTAGAGTAGATTTAAATGATTCTATTAAAAATGTTGGCAATTTGCGAATAAAACCTACTGTATCACTAAGTAAAAAGCTTACATCCTTTATCATAACCTTTCTAGTTGTAGTATCCAAAGTGGCGAATAGTTTATCTTGTACTAGCACATCTGACTTACTCAATTTATTCATTATTGTAGATTTGCCTACATTAGTATAACCTATAAGAGTTGCACGCACGATAGATTGTCTATGTTTTCGCTGAGTTTTCTTTTGAGTATCCATCTCAGCCAATTGTTTTTTTAGCTTATTAATTTTATTTCTTATAATACGTCTATCTGTCTCTATCTCTGCCTCACCAGGCCCTCGCATACCTATTCCACCTCTTTGTTTAGAGAGATGCGTCCACATTCTTGTAAGTCTAGGTAGTAGGTACTCATATTGAGCTAACTCTACTTGAGCTTTTGCTACAGCAGTTTTTGCATGATCAGCGAAAATATCTAAAATTAGATTTGTTCTATCAATGATTTTACTATCTAAAATTTGTTCTAAATTTCTAATTTGTGAAGGTGATAGCTCGTCATCAAAAATTACTGTATCTATATTATTTTGTTTTACAAAATCAGCTATTTCATCCACTTTGCCTTTACCTACAAAATATCTTGCATCTATTTTGCTAAGATTTTGATAAAACACTCTAACGACTTCAGCATTTGCAGATCTTGCTAAAAAATCTAACTCTTCTATATATTCTTCAGTTTCTTCTTTAGATTGCCCAGGTAGAGATACTCCTACTAGTATGCACCTCTCTTTATTACTTAATAGTGAAATATTCTGTGGTTTCAAATGATTAGTTATTTTTTATTTCCTATACTCAAAAATAATAATGACGTCGCAAAGCTAAAGCTATATAGTAACCATAAATATGAAAAGTTAAATGAAAAAATATCTAATATTTTATAAAATGATAATGCAGCCATTGCAATGCTAGAAATCACTGTCATAGTATGCTTTTTTAAAAATCCACCAATGAATATTAAAATTCCAAAAATCAAAAATAATAAATGAAATATAAATGCTATATCAAATGCAGGTTTAGTATTGAAAACAATAGGAAATGATATAGTATATACTAATAAAAGAATAACTATTCTTAATGTCCACATAGCTATTGGTGTGAATGCTTTAATTGGCTTCATTTTTTTATTGCAAAATTATTACAATTATTTTATTTTATTATAACTAACTGATTATCTTATTAAATAAATAAATCTAAAAATAAGCAAAATATTTTATTTTAATATTTTATAAAAGCATTCAGTGAAACTTAAACTTCATATTTGTAATTAATTTTTTATTTTTGCAATTAATTTAATTAAAAAAATATTTATGAAAGCTAAAACTAAAAAAACACTTTTGATAATTATCGTTGCTATCATAGTGATTATCGTTGTAGGATTATTTATTTTACATCGCACAGATCCTATGTTATATCCTAAAGATAATGCCTTTAACATCACAGATACTAGTGCTATAACCAAGATTTTCATGGCAGACAAAATGGGAAATTCAGTAGTTCTGAGCAGAACAGACAAAGGATGGCTAGTAAACGATACCTTCAGAGCTAATAATAATATGATAAATGAATTCATGAGAACTATTTATTATATTAGTTTGAAAAGTCCTGTTCCTATCGCAGCTAGAGATAATGTGCTGAAACGTATGTCTAGCTTTGGTGTTAAAGTAGAAATTTATGCACGTGTTCCATGGGCTCGTATAGGCTCTCTATGGCTATTCCCAAAAGAACGAAAAATTCGTACATTTTATGTAGGAGATAATCCACAAGATAAAATAGGTACTTATTTTTTAATGGATGGTGCTAAAGATCCCTATATTATGTATATCCCTGGAATGATGGGCTTTTTGCAAAATTATTTTTCACCTAAAGAACAAGATTGGCGCGATCATACTTTTATGAATATGTATTACCCTCAAATACAAAAAATAGAGGTTGCTTATTTTGATAATCCAGAAAATTCTTTTACTCTTATCAAAGAAAATAACGAAAATATACACCTATTGGACTATAATAATGTAGAAATACCTAATTTAGATCTACCTAAAGCTCGTAGCTATATGAGTGGTTTCGTTAATGTCAGATTTGCAGAAATGCTATCCTACCTAGATGAGGCTAAAAGAGATTCTATACTACAACAAAAACCTTATTGTAATATTAAATTAACTAGTATAGATAATCAAATTCAAGAGATGACATTCTTCAAAATTTATTATCCAGAAGGGCTTGAAGATTCTTTTGGCAGAATCATCTATGAAGATAGAGATATGCTACATGGATATAATAAAGAATTTGGATTAGTCACTTGTCAATATTATGTCGTGGGTTCTTTCTTTCAACCAATTAAATATTTTTTGACAGAATAATTAATAATTAAAATAAAGATAAGTGTTTTTAATTGATTAATATCAACAAATAATATGATAAATATCAATAATTAAATTGGAATTTTTTTCATAGTTATTTTATTAACATTGTTATTTTATTAACAAATAAATATTAATTTTGCAAAAACAAAAAATTAAAAACACTGATAATTTTAATTATTAAAAACACAAGATATAATGGGAGTAAAACTTAGTGATATAACAAATGCTGTCAACGGAACAGTATATGCATGCAAAGAATATTTAGATGATGAATTGGAATATGCATTCTCATCAGATTTGATGAGTGATGTGCTAACAATTGATAAAGAAGATGTAATATTAATTACTGGACTTAATAATATTCAGACTATTAGAACTTGTGAACTTGCTGAAATAAAATATATCATTTATGCTAGAAATAAAATGATAAATAACGACATTATCAAATTAGCTAATGAAAATAAAATACTTGTGATACAAAGTCCTTACTCTGTTTTTAAAGTTTCTGGCATTTTGTATAATCTTGGTGTGAAACCAATATATTGATGAAAATATGATTTTAACATATAAAGTACAAGGTGGCGATTTTAGTAATGCAGGGAAATGTAGTAGCGAAGTGAAAAAAGTACTAAAGCAGTTAAATATTGAGCCTAAGATTATTAAAAAAGTTGTAATTGCTTTATATGAAGGAGAGGTAAACATCGTAGCTCATGCTTATCATGGTGTTATCACTGTAGAAATAGATACGAAACAAATAAAAATAACACTCAAAGATGAAGGTCCAGGAATACCTGATATAGAAAAAGCTATGGAACAGGGCTACTCTACTGCTTCCCCCATTGTCCGCGAATTAGGATTCGGAGCAGGTATGGGCTTGCCTAATATGAAAAAAAATACTGATTATATGCACATCAGTAGCCAAGTAAATGAAGGTACAGAAGTTATTTTAATAAATTATTTTTAATATGGCTCAAAATCAAATATTCTCTCATGCTTTAATGATCGATAGATCTATTTGCGTCGGTTGTACTCATTGTATGAGAGTATGCCCTACTCACGCACTACGCGTTAGAAAAGGCAAAGCTGTTTTATATCCAGATAGATGTATTGATTGTGGCGAATGCTTTAGAGCTTGCCCTATAAATGCTATTAAAATTAAAGAAGATGATTTATCAGCTTTAAATAAATACAAAATTAAAGTTGCTCTCGTACCAGCAGTTATGCTAGGTCAGTTCCCAGATAATATATCTATTAGACATATTTACAAAGCTATTTATGAGCTTGGTTTTACTCATATTTATGAAGTAGAGCAATCCATAGATTTTTTAAAAAAACAAATTATTGATTATCAAAAAAAATCTAATATTAAACCATTGATTTCTTCATTTTGCCCTGCTATAGTCAGGCTTATTCAAGTTCGCTTCCCATCTCTTACAGATAATATTATTAAACTACGCACTCCTAAAGATCTAACTGCAGAAATAATACTTGATAATTTTACTAAACAAGGATTTGATGTTGATGAAATTGGCATTTTTTATATTACTCCTTGTGCTGCTAAAATAGCTGCTATCAAAAGTCCAGTAGGTGAAGAAAAAAGTGTTATCAAT
>LUZL01000073.1:0-5217 GCA_001603615.1 Bacteroidales bacterium Bact_20
ATCATATCTCACAGAGCATAATTCAGAAGAAAATTATCGCAATTTCGCTATAGGTTCTCATCTAAACGTACATGTGAATTTTGGTATAGATTTTATCTTGTACAAAAAAAATCCTTTCCTAATTGATCTACAACTCAGGTGGAATCACTACTCTAACGGAGCAATTAAAATGCCTAATGCTGGCCTTAATATCCCTGGTTTACATTTATCTGTAGCTTATTATAATGATAATGTAAGTAAAAATAGACCTTTAGATAATTCAAAATTATTACAATCTAATTATCATATCTTTGGGGCATATTCTATCAAGCAAAATGCTGCTAATGATATTTATTATTCACTTATTACGACAGGATTTGAATATTATTTGTCTCCATATAATGCAGTACAATGGTCTGTAGGTAGCGATATTATATGGGATAAGTCTTTACCAGATTATATAAATACCAAGAATTATGACCTAGATAAATACAAAGCAGTACCATTAAAAATTGCTCTTAAAGGCGGATGGGATGTACATATAGATAAAATGGATTTAATTTTTCAAGTAGGTATATATGCGAGAAATGTAGCTTTTAAATATCAGCCTTTTTATACCAGATTTGGCTTTCGTTATTTTTTTACACCAAATTTAGGAGCACAGTTGTCACTACGTAGCCACTATGTGAAAGCTGATGCTATAGAATGGAGTTTAGTATGGAGAGGAAGATAATTAATATTTTTATTTTTTTAATTTTAACTATTTCTTGTAGCAAAGAAGAATCTTGCTACTTATCATCTGGGAGATACTCAGAAATTAAAATTCAACTGAATAATTTCGATAGACTATATATAAATGGCAGAATAAATCTGGAACTAATACAAGATAGCACTAATTATCTAATATTAAAAGGTGGAGAAAATTTGATTAATTCTGTAAAAATAAAAAATGAAAATAATCTACTAGATATTAAAGATTTAAATAAATGCTATTGGCTTCGCAACTATGATAACTGGATAAACATAGAGCTACATTATAAAAATATAAATTATATCAATCCCGAAATATATGGTGATATGTTATTTAAAAATACTTGCATACAAGAGTCACTAAATATAGAAGTGTGGAATGCAGCCTTTGATATCACAGGAGAGGTAAATCTCAAAAAATTTATTTTTAGATCTCATGGCGGTATAGTAGGTCTTCACCTAAGAGGGGTTAGTGAATATATTTATACATATCTGCATGGATCAGGACCACAACATTTAGAAAATCTTTGTTCAGATACAGTGGCTGTGAATCATTCTAGCAATCAAAATATATATATTTGTGCTGATAGTGTACTGTGGGTAGATATAAATAGCAGTGGAAATGTTTATTATAAAGGAAATCCTCAACAAAAAATTGTTAATTACCGAGGTACTGGTCAAGTAATTGAAATGAAATAAATAAGAAATGACTTAATGTCTTTTTATCTGATTTCTCCATTAATTATCACTTTCTCTACTTTATTAGAACCAAAATGATATGGGATGAAATCTAAATTTTTGACATTAGAATTTAAAATTAAAAAAGATGCTTTTTTACCTCTTTGAATGCTCCCAAGCTGATTTTCATACTCTAGAGCATGAGCTGCATTATAAGTAATAGCATTTAAAGCTTCTATAGGCGTTAATTTTTGATAAATAGTAGCTAAAGAAATAGCAAATTGCAAATTACCTGAAGGACTAGTCCCAGGATTATAATCACTAGCTATCACTAATGGTAGTCCAGCATCAATCATTTTTCTAGCTGGAGCAAAAGGTATTTTTAGGAAAAAAGAAACTTGTGGCAAAACTGTAGGCAAAGTTTTACTAAGTAATAGTGCACTTATTTCTTCATCTTCTATACGTTCTAAATGATCTACTGTAATAGCATTGTGAGCTATACCTAATTGCACTCCGCCATTATTACTCATTTCACTAACATGAATTCTAGGTCTTAATCCAAACTTAACTGCTGCATTCAAAATATTTTCTGTCTCCTCTAAAGTAAAAAATCCCTCATCACAAAATACATCTACATATTCAGCGAGACCTTGATTAGCAATATCAGGTATCATTTTAGAAATAATTAAATCAATATATGCATTCCTATTATCTTTGTATTCCATTGGAATAGCATGAGCACCAAGAAAAGTAGATTTTATAGGCAGTTTAGTATATTCTTTTAATTTTTTAATGACTCTTAACATTTTCAATTCACTTTCCAGAGATAAACCATATCCACTTTTGATTTCTAAAGCCACAGTTCCATAATTTGTAACCTCATTTACTCTCATTAATGCAGTATAGAAAAGTTCGTCCTCAGAGGCTAATTGTACTTTTTTAGCAGAATTTAAAATGCCACCACCTTTTTTAGCAATTTCTTCATAAGAGCAACCTTGCAACTTCATAATAAACTCCTCCTCTCTCCAAGAAGCAAAAACAATATGAGTATGACTATCTATAAACCCAGGAATAACAAATTGATTTTTTACATCATAAATATTATCATAATTATTGTAAATTTCAGAAATATTACCTAAATCATTCATATCACCATAATCAACAATAGTATCACCTGCTACATACAAAAAAGCATTATCTAATTTATCTATTCTATTCATTTCTGCCCCTTTTAGAGGTCTTTTAGGATAACCATCGCTAATACCTATTAATGATCCAATATTTATAAATAAATTTTTCTTTTTCATAATTCTTAATAAATTTTTACAAAATAAATAAAATTAATTTTTAATAAAGGGTTGAATAGCACGATTAAAAATACCTTTAGTATATGCTATAGTCATACCATAATTAGATACAGGTATACCAGCATCAATAGCTGGTCTGAGCCTCAGCTCTAATTGCTTACGAGTAACCACACAACCACCACATTGTATCACCATAGCATAATCTTTTATATTTTTAATATTTTCTAAACCGCTTACAACCTTAAATTCTAACTTTTTACCTGTATATTCTGAAATCCATTTGGGTATTTTCACTCTACCTATATCATCATCACAGGTAACCTCATGAGTACAACTTTCTAAAATCAGTATTTTGTCATTATCTTTTAACTCATCTATGTGTGGAGTACCTTTGACATAATAATCAAATTCACCTTTCTTTTTTGCCAGTACTATACTGAAAGATGTAAGAGGAATGTGAGACGGTATAATACTATTAACAAATGAGAAAGCTTGACTATCAGTGATAACTAATGATGGCTCAGGTGATATAGTTTTGATAACTTTATCAACCTCTGTTTCTTTACACACAATGGCAATAGAATCATTATCCAATACATCCCTGATAGTTTGTACTTGAGGTAATATTAATCTTCCTTCAGGAGCTTCTAAATCTATTGGAGTTATTAGTAGAACTAAACTTCCTGGATTTAAAATATCACCAATAACATTTGGAGTTTTAAAAGCACTCTCTGGAATATGCAATTTCAACACATCTATTAATGATTGTAAATCATCATTTTTAGCAGAGCAATCAATAATAGGTACATTATAAGTGTGTTTGAGTTTATCTTTTAAATCTTCAGATAATGGCTCTATATCAGACTTATTATGAACAATAATAAAAGGAATATTTCTCTTATTAAATTCATTAATTAAATTTCTTTCAATATCCTCGAAAGTATTATAAGCAATAAGTAAAATAGCGAAATCAATTAAATCTAAAGATTCTAAAGTTTTCTGCACACGAAGCTTACCTAAATCGCCTGTATCATCTATACCAGCAGTATCTATCATTACGACAGGACCGATTTGAAAAATCTCTATAGCTTTTCTCACAATATCAGTAGTAGTACCAGCGATATCACTCACAATGGCTATATCTTGCTTAGTGATCTTATTAATTAAAGAACTTTTTCCATAATTTCTTCTCCCATAAATTCCAATATGAGGCCTTAATTCATTTCCCTTTTTCATCTTTGACATATCACTATTTAGATGATTCGTTTATAATTTTTTACAAATTTACTAAAACTAAAGAAGTGAATACATAATAATGATAAATATGATTCAAATTAATCTCAAAATAAAAAAACTTTTTAATTAATTTTCAGTTTAAAAAATTAAATATATTATTTTAACCATTAATATAAACAAATTATTATCTTTTGAAATAATCTTTTTTGTTTTGTAGATTTACTACTATGAGGGTTTTATTTATTCTTATTGCTTATTAAAGTAATTAAAGATAGGTAGTCGTTTTTGTTAAAAACGACTATCTATCATATTTAAATGTTGTAAAATAAAATTGATATATGATATAAAAAATAATTATATTTGCAAAATTTTTGTTTTTATGAAAAAAATCGTTGAACATCCCAGCGAAGTATTTTCCCTCACCAAAGAAGGTACTCGTGAATTCTATGACAATCTCTATAATAAAATGATAGCAAATGGCTCCGATGTAGTTGACTATCAAGAGCTCAAAGCTATGTCTACTGCTCTATTGTGTCCAGATTGCAATAGCAGCCATGTAGTCAAAAATGGTTTACAAAATGAAGTACAAAACTACCGTTGCAAAGTTTGTGGCAGACAATTCAGAGTTACCACTGGCACCTTTATGTATGGCATTCACAACAAAGACAAGATGCTTGAATACATAAGATGTATGTCTGCGGGTATGAGCTTGAGGGAGTGTGCTAAGGTGGTAGGCATTTGTCTCTCTACTAGTTTTTTCTGGAGACACAGAATATTGTGTGCTTTGCAATCTTTTGAAGATAATGTTAATTTTTTTGGTATAGTTGAATTAGAGGAGTTATTAATGAATTATTCTGAGAAGGGAAGAAAAAAGAAAAAAACTAAAACAGAGAAAATAGTAAAAACTACTACAAAAAAATTAAAAATTAAAAAGCCAAAGAAAGTAGCAGTATTGGCTGCCACTGATAGGAGTGGAAATATTTTATTTAAAAAATTAGAAGACAACAGAGTGAGGGCAAACCACGTAGAGGAGTTTCTAAAATCTAGAATACCTAGCGATGCAGTGATATGTGGCAGTAATAAAAAAGCTTTTAAAACAGCTAATGCAGAACATATAAAACATAAAGAGATAACTAACAAAAACAAAATGAAGAGAGGTATATATAGTGTATCTACTGTTAATGAGAAGATTAAGGATTTTGTAAGTTGGATATATTTTAAGTTTCATGGAGTAGCTACGAAATATTTGACAAATTACATAATGTGG
>LUZL01000073.1:5241-13136 GCA_001603615.1 Bacteroidales bacterium Bact_20
TGAATTTGGCGGCGTCGGATCGGCGGGCATGGCAGCGATACTCTGATTTGATGTCAATGACATATTTATTTTACAACATTTAAAAATATTTTCCTTTTCATTCCCCCAAAAAAATCCCCCCTTTATACCATTAACCCTTTCATCTCTCCTATTTTACTTGCCTTTGTATATTGTTCCTCTTTTTACTTCAATACTTAATCAGTATATTTCTAAAACATATCTCTTATTTACTATTTATTGAGATATGCTTATATAAAACAATAGTAATATTTTCAGATTTTTTTTGATTAATATCTTACTGATTAAACTCCTGTTTATTTTAATTTAATAATTCATAATTAGTAATCATTTAAAATTATGTATATTTGCAAAAAAAGAGATATGGAAAAGTACAGTTCAAAACAGTTGATCGAAATCGATTCAAAGTATGGTGCACACAATTACCATCCATTACCTGTTGTTTTAGAAAGAGGTGAGGGGGTATACGTTTGGGATGTGGAAGGTAAGAAATATTTTGATTTTTTATCAGCATATAGTGCTGTAAATCAAGGTCATTGCCATCCGAGGATAGTAAAAGTAATGAATGAACAAGCAAAAACCTTAACATTAACTTCCCGTGCTTTCTATTCTAAAGCTTTAAGTTTATTCACCCAATATATTACTAACCTGTTTGGATATGACAAAGTATTAATGATGAACTCAGGTGCTGAAGCAGTTGAAACAGCTCTCAAATTAGCTCGTAAATGGGCATATCAGGTTAAAGGAATTCCTCAATATGAAGCTAAAATAATTACTTGTGAAAATAATTTTCATGGTCGTACTATTACTATTATTAGCTTTTCTACTGACCCTGAGGCTAATACTAATTATGGTCCTTTCACTCCTGGATTTATAACTATACCATATAACAATACATCTGCATTAGAAAATGCTTTGAAAGATCCTAGCGTAGCTGCTTTCTTAGTAGAACCTATTCAAGGTGAAGCAGGTGTGATGGTTCCAGACGATGGATACCTAAAAAAATGTTATGATTTATGTAAGGAAAACAATGTTTTATTTATTGCTGATGAAATACAAACAGGATTAGCTCGTACTGGTAAAATGCTAGCTTGTGACTATGAAAATATCCATCCTGACATTTTAATTTTAGGAAAAGCTCTTAGTGGTGGTATGATGCCTATATCAGCTGTATTAGCTAATGATGAAATAATGCTTACTATTAAACCTGGCCAACATGGGTCTACTTTTGGTGGGAATCCTCTAGCTTGTGCTATAGCTACTGAGGCTTTAAATGTCTTAATTGATGAAAAATTAGCTGATCGTGCTGCTAAACTTGGTGAATTGCTAAGAACAGAATTGATTAAAATGCAAAAAGATTTTGATGTTTTAAAAATTGTTAGAGGTAAAGGATTGTTAAATGCTATAGTTATAGAACCCAAAAATGGTAAAGAAGCTTGGGATTTATGCTTAAAAATGGCTGAATATGGGCTATTAGCTAAACCTACTCATCAACACATTATTCGTTTTGCTCCTCCCCTCATAATCACTGAAGATCAAATATTAGAGTCACTAGAAATAATTAATCGTGCTTTAAAAGATACATTTTAATTTTATTATAGAAATTATATTATAGAAAAAGAGGACATTTCAATGTCCTCTTTTTTTCTTTGTATGTAAATATATTTCTGATATTATTTTCTTAGTAAAAGTTAAAATAATTAAAAATTTTTTTAACCCTATATCCATAAAGTAATTAGAGTAAAAATGCCAATAGCTATAAATAGTAACCCTGATATTATAGACATTGTTTTGGGTTTTATCTTTTTCATTAAAACATTTCCTAGAAATATTGATAATATACTCATTAATGACATTGCTAACATTACCCCTAGAAAAACTAACCATGGATTGTATTGTGTAGCAAATGTAGCTGCAGCGATTTGAGTTTTATCACCCCATTCACTAATGAATATTAGCAGAAATCCTGTGATAAATGGATTTAATTCCTTTTTGTTATATTTAATTTCTTCTTCTCTTTTTATCAAGGTGATAATGCCAAAAAATATAAATATTCCACCAGCTATTATTTTCATTATATTTGGAGAAATGAGATGTGCTAATAAGCTGCCTGCTATTATTGCTATACCATCTACTATAGCAAATGCTAATATTATACCCCAGAATAAATTTAAATATTTTTTAGTCTTTGATGATAAAACAATTATTAATAGTTGTGTTTTATCAGCAAACTCTGCTAAGCCCACAAGCAAAAATGGAATTAAAAAATCAGCAAACATTCCTCATATTTATTCTAATATGCAAAAATAATTAATTTTATTATTAATATTTTATATACATATAATTATAAAAATTAGATATATTTGTAAAAAAATTATATAATTTTGAAATATAATATAATAAAAATAGAGTCCAGAAACTATTTAAAAAAACGGGGCGGTACCTGAAAAGCCAAAAGAGTAAGGATATTTTAAAAAATTAAAATGTATGAAAAAAATCAAAATTTTTTTATGTTTAGGAGTGGCCATAATGTTGGTTTTCACTTCTTGTACAATGCAAAAAAGAGTTTATACCTCTGGATATAGTATCCAATGGCATAATAGCAATCCTACTACAGTAAAGCAAAATGCGAATAATGATGATCATAAAAAGATTGATAACATCAAATCTGCTACTGCTCTGAATACTATTAAACAAACTGAAAATAATGAATCAAACATCTTAGCATCTAACAGTCAAATAGAGAATAACTCTAATACTACTATTACAAATGAAAATATTGTAGCTTCAGCAAATGAAGATCCACAAATTTATACTTCTCAGACTACAAGTCCATGGTATAATAATACAAGTAACCCTAATCTAAATACTAATACAGATAAAAAAACTGTTGTGAAACAAAGCAGCACCAATAGTGCTCAAGAAGATCAAGCTACTAAATCTACTGGCAAAAGCTGGATAGTTGCTTTATTACTTTGTTTATTTGTAGGATCATTAGGTATACATAGATTTTATCTTGGTTATACTTGGCAAGGAATAGTACAATTACTTACTCTTGGTGGTTTTGGTATCTGGGTCCTTATAGATTTTATTAGAATTATCATTAGAGATTTACAACCTAAAAATGGACATTATACTGATTGATAAATAAAATATAAAAAAAGCCATAGACAAAAAATCTATGGCTTTTTTTATTTATATGATAATATTTATTTAAAATTAAAGTTTATTGGTATTTGATATTTTACTTTAACTGGTATTCCACCTTGACGGGCAGGTTCCCATTTAGGCATTGACTCTATTACCCTTACAGCTTCTTCGTCTAGTCCACCACCGATACCTCTTACTACATGCACATCTGTTAATCTACCATCTTTCTCAACAGTAAATTCAATATATATAGTCCCAGTAATATTTGCCTTTTTAGCTAAATCAGTATATTTCAAATTATCTTTTATATATTCATACATTGCTTGAAAACCTCCTGGAAATTGGGGAGTTATCTCAGGTATTAGCACAAAAGTATCTATATCTGCAATAGGATCATCTATGATCTCTACAGGTATAATAGCATTTAAGTCATTTTTGCCATTCTCTATATTTAATAAATCAACTACATCATCTACTTCTATATCATCATTAGAAGTGGTTTTGATCTCTGTGATTTTCATTTGTGGTGGTTTGGGTAAGTCTTGTTTAGTATATATAATGATTTCGCTATCTATTTGAGTAGCAGCAGCACTTACCATCATGATTTCATTATTTTCGTAAGTTTTCCACTCAAATGCTAATAAAATTATTGACAGAGAAATTATAATACCTATTTGAAAAAAAATAACTCTATAATGAGTTATGTCTTTTTTAAAGTTCTTTTTCGCTTTCATAACTATAATATTTTTATAATATACGCAAAAAAATATATTTTGTTGCATAATTTTATAATTAATTAAAATATATTTAAGAGTGAAATATTAATATAATTTTTTTAGTTTTTTAATAAATTTATTTAAGATTGGTATTTTTTTTGTATTAAATTTGCAAAACAAAAAATTTATAAAAAATTATGAAAGCATTAAAAATTTTTGTCATTTTAATCTTTATATCTCAGATAGCAATGGCACAGACTAGCAAAGGTCCAGTTATCAAATTTGAAAAACAGTCATATAATTTTGGTGAGATAACTCAAGGAGCACCAGCAGAGGTTGAGTTTATTTTTACTAATTCAGGTGATGAACCTCTCATTTTGTCTAATGTACGTAGTAGTTGTGGCTGCACAGTACCTAAATGGACTAATGAGCCTGTGAAACCTGGAGAACAAGGCAAAATAACTGTTAAATATGATTCTAATAGAATTGGTAGCTTCTCTAAACAAATTACTGTAAGCTCAAATGCTAATAATGGTGATGTTGTTTTATTGATAACTGGGAAAGTAAATCCTAAACCTACAGAAGCTATTCCTTATACTAAAACTGATGCTTCTGGAACACCTATAGCTCAATAATTTTTTACAAAAATTTATAATATGAAAAAAATATTCTTCGTTTTATGTATTTTCTTTGCTATAGGTTCTTTATCTGCACAAGAGCCTATGATGTCTTTTGACAAGACAACGCATGATTTTGGAAAAATAAAAATAACTGAAAATGTGAGTGTAGATTTTATAATTAAAAATACTGGTAAAGCTCCCTTGTTCTTATCTGAACCACGATCTACTTGTGGCTGCACAGTAGCTTCCTATCCTAAAGAACCAATTATGCCTGGGCAATCTAGTAAAATAACTGTAACTTTCGAACCAGAAAAAGAAGGTCCTTTTACTAAACAAGTTACCATTTTTTCTAATGCAGAGAATTCTCCTGTTACTTTAGTTATTAAAGGAGAGATAATTAAGTAATGATTTTATTTTTTAAAGAATTATTTTATTTTTCATTAGTAATAATATTTTAGAATTATTTAAATAAAAAAATGAATATATGTTAAGTATTTCCAAAAAAGGACAAATGATGCCTTCTTCCCCGATAAGGAAGCTAGTACCTTATGCAGATGCAGCTAAAAAACGTGGTATCAAAGTTTATCATTTAAACATCGGCCAGCCTGATATAGAGACTCCTCAAATAGCAATAGATGCTTTGAAAAACATCAATATGAAGGTTATTGAATATAGTCATTCTGCAGGTATACTTTCTTTTAGAGAAAAATTATGTAAATATTATCAAGAAAATAATATTCATGTAACTCCTGATGAGATAATAGTAACTACTGGTGGCAGCGAAGCTATATTATTTACTTTCGGCTCTATCATGGATAATGAAGACGAGGTGATAATTCCAGAACCTTATTATGCTAATTATAATGGATTTGCTATCAATGCTGGTGTAAAAGTAGTCCCTATAATGTCTCATATAGAAGATAATTATGCTCTACCACCGATAGAAGAGTTTGAGAAATATATTACTCCCAAAACAAAAGCTATCCTCATCTGCAATCCTAATAATCCTACTGGATATTTATATAGCAGAGAAGAAATAGAAAAATTAGGTGAATTAGTGAAAAAACACAATCTATTCTTAATAGCAGACGAGGTTTACAGAGAATTTGTTTATGATGGTAGTGAGCATTTCTCTGTTATGCAAATAAAAGCAATAGAACAAAATGCAATATTAGTAGATTCAGTATCTAAACGCTATAGTGCTTGTGGTTTCCGTATTGGTATGCTAGTATCTAAAAATAAAGACGTGATGACTACTGCTATGAAATTTGCTCAAGCTAGATTAAGTCCTCCAACTTTTGGACAAATAGCTGCAGAAGCTGCAATAGATGTAGATAAAGCTTATTTCGATGCTATCAAAAAAGAGTATGTAGCCAGACGTAATGTAGTTATTGAAGGTATTAAAAATATACAAGGTGCTTACTGCCCTACTCCTAAAGGTGCTTTCTATGTGATGGCTAAACTGCCAATAGATGACTCAGACAAATTCTGTCAATGGCTCCTCGAAGAATTTCATGAAAATAATGAAACTGTTATGCTTTCACCTGCTACGGGTTTCTACTCAGTGCCAGAGAGAGGTTTACAAGAAGTGAGAATAAGCTATGTGCTCAATGTTGATGATATGAAGCGTAGTATGGAGCTTCTCAAAAAAGCTATAGATGTTTATCCTGGTAGAAAATAAATAATTATGCAAGTATTTTAAATCATATAGATCTTTATTACAATCTCCAAATTTTTAAGCTCAAATTTTTTACAAATATAAAAGTTTAAGATACTAATTTATTAATAATAACGCAACAGTAAAAAATTATGGATAATGATTTATAGTGTAAGTTTTTTACAATTATTTTAGTATAATTATAAAATAAATGTTTAAATATATTGTGTAATACATTAAATTAAGGTAACTACTTAAATATTATATCTTTTAACATAGTTTGATATATTGAGTAATATATGGAAAAGCTAATGCATAAAATAAATAACATGATATAAAACTAGTTATAATGTAATGTAGATCTAAAAAAAAGAAGGGACAAGATTTTGTCCCTTCTTTTTTAAGATTATCAATATTTTTATGAAACACAGATAAGATCAGTCTTTATTATCTTGAGGAGGTTTTACGATATTTTCTCTCATTTCTGTGTCAGCTTTTATATTTTGCATACGATAATAATCCATTATCCCTAGATTACCCATTCTGAAAGCTTCTGCAATAGCTAAAGGAATTTGAGCTTCAGCTTCTATGACTTTTGCACGAGCTTCTTGAGCTTTAGCTTTCATCTCTTGCTCTAGAGCTACAGCCATAGCTCTACGTTCTTCAGCTTTGGCTTGAGCGATATTTTTATCAGCTTGAGCTTGATCCATTTGTAGCTGAGCACCGATATTTTTCCCTACATCTATATCAGCAATGTCTATTGATAAGATTTCAAAAGCTGTACCAGCATCTAGTCCACGTGATAATACTGTTTTAGAAATTACATCAGGATTTTCTAAAACTTCTTTATGATTATTTGCACTACCAATAGCTGTTACTATACCTTCGCCCACTCTAGCGATAATAGTTTCTTCTCCAGCACCACCTACTAATTGTTTGATATTGGCTCTTACAGTTACTCTAGCAGTGACTATTAATTGTATTCCATCTTTAGCAACTGCTGCTATAGCAGGAGTAGTAATTACTTTAGGGTTAACACTCAGTTGTACTGCTTCGAAAACATCTCTACCAGCTAAATCAATAGCTGCTGCAGATTTGAAGTCCAATGATATGTTTGCTTTGTCTGCAGATATTAATGCTTTCACTACAGAATTTACTCTACCACCAGCTAGATAATGAGCTTCTAATTGATCTCTAGTAAGCTGTAAACCAGCTTTTGTAGCTGTTATCATGCTATTTACAATTATTTTAGGAGGTACTTTTCTCCATCTCATTAGAACTAATTGTAATAAATTAATTCTTACTCCACTTAATAAAGCAGTAAACCATAATCCTATTGGTACAAAGTAAAATAATAGCCATAATAGTATGAATATTACAACACCTATTATAACATTAGCGCCAGTGTTTAATAAAATTAAATTCAATGTTAACATATTTTTATATTTTAATTGGTTTTACTATAATTTTATTGCCTTCTATCTTTATTATTTCTACTTGAGTATTAGGATATATTATCTCGGATAGGGAGTGTACTTCTACTATTTTATCACCAAATCTAGCTTTACCTGAGGGTAAACATTTAGTAACAGTTTCGCCCTGCATTCCAACTTTTAAAGAATCTAACTCTTCTTTATTCAACTGAATATCTATTGAATCATTCAAAGCTACACGTTTCCATGTTTTACCCCTAAAGAAAAAATATAAACCTATTCCACAAACTAATAAAGAAAC
>LUZL01000074.1 GCA_001603615.1 Bacteroidales bacterium Bact_20
TATTCATTTCACTAATGTAGCAGGTAATAATTTTGATACTCTCATTACTTATGACTTAATCAATAATAAAAGGATTTTTTCATCAAAAAATAATAATAACGTTGACATCTGTATATCTATGAATGGCAGTAATGCAGAATTATTTAGTTCTACTGAGAGCAAAGTTAAAATAATTAATCAACTAACTCCAGTTAATAGTACAGGTAAATTCACAAATTTTCAAATATTAGGACTCTATAATGCTGATTATATTATTATCACGCATCCAAGTTTGATTAATAGTGCAAATAATTATGCTAACTACAGATCTATAACTGGATATACTCCAATAGTAGTAAATGTAGAGGAGTTATATGATCAGTTTGCCTATGGAATAGGAAAGCATCCTTTAGGAATACGTAATTTTCTCAGATATACGATATATAATACTGATGTAGATATAAAAGCAGTTTTTCTGATAGGTAAACCATACAAAGCTGGAGAAGGAACAAATTATCGTAATAATCCAACTATTTATGCACAAACTCTAGTACCATCTATGGGCAATCCACCATCAGATCAATTATTTCTCTCTAGCATAGTAGATACATTATATCAACCTGCTATACCTATCGGCCGACTAGCTGCTCGCACACCTAATGATGTAGATGCATATTTACAAAAAGTCATTGATTTTGAAAATGAAATGAAACTTCCATATAATGGTAATGCACCTATGGATCAGCAATGGAGAAAAAAAGTTCTTCATTTTGCTGGTGGGTCAGATATTACTCAAATGAATCAATTTTTATCTTTTCTAAATCAATATAAATCAAAAATAGAAAGTCCCTATTTCGGAGGTAATGTATGGACTTTTACTAAAAGTACCAGTGATCCTATCACACAGAGTCTTAGTGATAGTATTAGATTTTTAGTAAATCATGGAGTAATAATGATGACATTTTTCGGACATGCTGCTGGACAAGGTTTTGATATTAGTATAGATGATCCTAGTACATATAGCAATTACAAACGTTATCCTTTTATTTTAGCAAATTCTTGTTTTGTAGGTGATCTTTTTCAAACATCTCTATCTGCTAGTGAACAATTTGTTTTGATACCAAATAAGGGGATGATAGGTTTTTTAGGGACTAACACTGCTTCTTATGCTTCCTATCTACACCTATTTAGTAATAAATTTATGGACCATTTATCCTATGAATCATATGGGAAATCTATTGGCGAAATAATGAAAAATACTATTAGAGATATTCAAGCTCCTAATGATTACTATAGAAAAATTATTTGCTATGATTTCATCCTTCACTGCGATCCAGCTATCAGACTAGCAATAGATAGCTTACCTGATTATATGGTTACTAATCAAAGGGTTTTTACTCATCCCAATATTGTTAGTAATGAAATAGATTCTTTCAAATTACTCTTCGTCGCTCATAATTTAGGTAAAGCAATTAATGATTCTATTTTTATAGAAATTATAAGAACTTTTCCAGATAATACTAGCGAAACATATTTAAAAAGAATTAGGGCTCCATTTTACCAAGACACAATTATTTTCACAATACCTACTAAAGCACTTATTAGCATTGGCATGAATAAATTTAAAATCACAATAGATGCGTATAATAGTACTATAGAGAGTAATGAAAACAATAATACGACAGATTATATCCTTTGGATTAATTCATATGATGCTGTGCCTATATATCCTTACGAGTTTGCAGTAATCCCAGATACATTTGTAACATTGATAGCATCCTCTGGTAATCCTTTCCCATCAATGAATAAATATATTTTTGAAATAGACACTACGATATATTTTAATAGTCCATTTAAATTACAAAGTCCTATTATAGAGCAATCTGGTGGTATCATACAATGGCAATTGCCATTTGATATGCTACAATTGCCTGATAGCACTGTTTACTATTGGAGAGTAAAAACTTTAACATCTTCTTACTGGAGAAATAGTTCTTTTCAATTTATAAAAAATAGAAGAGGCTGGGGACAAGCACATTTTTTTCAATTTGAAAATAATGATTATGTATATATCAATACTCATAGACCAACAAGAAGCTTTAACTATATAAATACAATAGTAAATATATCTGCTAAAACTGGCTATTATCCATATATTCCTTGGTATGAGGAATGGTATAGAATTAATAATGCATTGATGGGACAATGGTCTTGCACCGG
The DNA here is from genome assembly GCA_001603615.1 of Bacteroidales bacterium Bact_20. Classification (GTDB taxonomy): domain Bacteria; phylum Bacteroidota; class Bacteroidia; order Bacteroidales; family DTU049; genus DTU049. The sequence goes on from LUZL01000074.1 coordinate 2,200, forward strand.
AAATAGCGGTCACGGAATGAAATTTGCTGTTTTTGATACCATTTCTATAAATCCATGGGCTAATACTGATCCAGATCATGATGGACTCGGTCCATATGAAGCGTTGAATTGTAGAGATTATGTTTATTATGATTTTGATTTTTTCACTACTGATAGCATATGGCAACAAAGAATGGCTAATTTCATAAATGCAGTTCCTAATGGATACTATATTTTAGCCTTTAGTCATAGAAATCACAATGCTCAGAATTACCCAGAAAATCTATATCAAGCTTTTGAAAGTATTGGTTCAGCTATGATACGTACCATCCCTAATGATCGTCCATATATTATTTTTGGGAGAAAAGGATACCCTATCGGTACAGCTGATGAAACTGTAGGATCAGATATTACTAGCATAATTACAGATTCATGGAATATAAATACTAAATGGGAAGAAGGATCTATGCTATCACCATTAATAGGTCCAGCTCAAGAGTGGAATAGCATACACTGGCGAGTACGTAGTTTAGAAAATGGTCCATTAACTGATACTGTAAGATTATATGTGCTTGGTGTGAAAGAAAATGGCATTATAGATACTTTAATTTCAAACATTAGACCTATTGCAGATTCTCTTGATATCTACAACCTAGATCAGCAAATATCATCAGATACTTATCCATATTTGAAATTACTAATGAAGTCTAGAGATGATTACTTGCATACAGCTCCCCAGCCTATACGCTGGCAAGTTTTATATACTCCTGTACCCGAGACTGCTATATTAAGTTTTACGCAAAATTATGATTTCTATAATGATACTTTGCAAGAAGGAGAAACAGGAAAATTAAAAATATCAACTAAAAATATAAGTTCACAAGATTTCAAAGATTCTCTATGGGTGAAATATTGGATTAAAACAAATACAAATGAAATTATTAATTTAGATTTAAGAAAAACTCGCCTCCACCCTGCCAATGATATTTTAACAGATAGCATAAGATTCCCTACAATTGGGCTTAATAGTATAAATCAATTATGGATAGAGTTTAATCCAATTAATCCTCTCACAAATAATTATTTTGAGCTTGAGCAAACTCATATAAATAATATTGCTAATATTCCTTTTTTTGTAAGTAAAGATAAAATAAATCCATTGCTAGACGTAACCTTTGATGGTGTACATATATTAAATGGAGATATTGTAAGTGCAGAACCACATATTAAAATTACTATAAGAGATGAAAATAAATTTCTTAAGCTTGATGATACTAGTGTTGTTAATATTTTTCTAAAAAGACCTAATGCTATAGAATATGAAAGAATATATTTTGTAAAATCTAATGTTTATCAATTGTTATTCACTCCTGCTAATGACCCAAATACTAATGTCTGCTACATAGATTGGTATGCTAAATTTGATAAAGATGGAGTATATGAATTGCGTGTACAAGCTAGAGATCGCAGTAATAATCTAAGTGGTATCACAGACTACTCAATTAAATTTGAAATTATACACAAACCAGCTATTACTTATCTAACAAATTGGCCAAATCCATTCAGTACACAAACACATTTCGTGTTTACTCTCACTGGTAGCAAAGTTCCTGAATATTTTACTATTCAAATAATGACAATTTCAGGTAAAATAGTTAAAGAAATCACAAGAGAAGAATTAGGGCATCTACATATTGGCAGAAATATAACAAGCTATGCTTGGGATGGTAGAGATATGTATGGGAATCTACTAGCAAACGGTGTATATCTTTATAGAGTAATTACACAATTAAATGGTGAATCTATAGAACATATACAAACCGATTTAGATCAATACATTACCAAAGGATTTGGCAAAATGGTTATAATTAGATAAATTATTCTTTATTGAAATGATAAAAAATACAATTCATTATACAAGCTATCTAAAATGTCTTTTCTATTATTATAAGTAAGATTTTTCAAAATTTCTACTATTTGACTATCATTAATATTATGCTTTTTCATAACAGCACTATAAATATATCGAGTTAAATCTGCATCAGAAATACTGTCATAAGGGGGAATATATCTAATCTGAGAAATTAAATATTCAGCAGAATAAACGTCTTTCAAAATTGCATAAATAGAATCTTGATGATATGAAATATTTTGTTTATCAGATATGGAATTTTTATTTTTACAAGCGAAAAAGATAAAAATAAAAAAAATAATTAAATAAAAAATTTTATTAAACATAATTAGCAAAATTAAAAAAAAGTCCG
>LUZL01000075.1 GCA_001603615.1 Bacteroidales bacterium Bact_20
AACATGGGACTATAGATTCATTCTATTCCTTAATTATATATCAAAAATTGAAATTTTTAATGATGAAACTAAAGAAAAGTTTATAATTGAAAAAATAGCTACTGATGATAGCAAAATAGCAACTTTATCCATTAATAAAAATGACACTATAACTGCCCAAAATTATTTAGTAAATAATAAATTAAATAATAAACAAAAAAAATTATCCATAGCACTATCCCTAGAAAAATTTAGTACAGTAAATCCACTTTTTGTTTTTTTCCCGACTAAAGAACTAATACATTTACCATTTATTGTACATGGATTTTTCACGACTACGCCTACTAGAGAACATATATTGTGGGATAATGCAGATATTAATGAAAACAAAGTTTTGCTGAATCAGTTAAAAAATTTATTCTTAAGTTTTCTAAAAGAATTGCGTAATAGAAATCTACTAAAACCTGATCTATATGAAGCTTTTACTTTGTTTCACTATGAGCATCCTATTGAGAAATTATGGGCAGAGCAATGGATTTATTTTCTAAAAAATGACAAGTCTATTCTCTCAAAAGATGCTAAGTATATGCCTACTCCACTCATTGCATTTCCCAAAGATAAATTATTAACAGAGCTGATACCCAAAGATGTACTAAATAAATCCTGGGATAAAAAAGCTTGGATAAATACTGAACTGGTAGATAAAACAAATTTTGCCGAATTAATAAAAAAAGAATTATCAATTAGAATAATAGATGAGCATGATTTCGCTTGTGCATTGAAAAAATTCAATTTTAACAAAAATTATAATTCTCAACAGATAGAATATTTTTATGAACTTATAGCACAAAATCCAGAGTTGGTTTTACCAAATAATAAAAATAAATTTTATAGTTTAAGTGATTTCCCATGGTTATATACTGCAGATAATAAATGGAAAACTTGGGATGAGGAGATGAGCAATATTTTTCTCTGCGGAGCCCCTGATCCTACTATTAATATAAATCCGTTACTTCTAAAAAATGAAAATATTGTTAACCTCTTTTATTCATTAAACATAAAACCTTATGATGATAAAAAAGGTATTAATTATCAATTAACAACCTTGATTCAAAAAAAAGCTTATCGTAAATTCTGGGATTTATTACTGAGAAATGCAGATATGATAGACTATACACTACTACAAAATTTTGAATGCCTCATTAATATAAAAAATGAATGGCATAAACCTAGTGATTTATATTTAGCTAGTAAGGAATTAGAATATTATTTCTCATATAATATAAACTTTGTTAATTTTAAATGGTTTGAAAAGAATTTTAGCATAGCTTTATCTCAATTATTGCCAATATTAGAGAAATTAAATGTAAATAAATTTCCTAAAAAAGTAGAAATAAAAAATCACTTAAGTGAAGATGAGAAACTCATGCTAAGGGCTAATAGTGATGTAAAGCCAATAGTAGAAGAAAGGATATATGATTTTAATATAGAAGGAATAGATGATTTTTTATTAAAAATAAATTTCGAAAAGAGTAATTTCCTATTGCATTGGATCTTGCAATTTCCTGATCATTACTGGTGGGGAAAATATAGCTGGGCATCGTATATAAGAGAAGAAGAGGCTAGATTTCATTCTACTGCTTGGCGAAGTTTATTTCTGAAATCATGGATTTACGATGTAGATGATAATTTAATAGCCATTAGTGATCTTGATATTTCTAGATTAAAGGCAGATTACAGACTATCAGCTACGGAGCTACAGCAATTTATTAATCTCTTTGAGCTATCAGTAGCAGATAATTTTAATTTGTCATTAGATGAACTGAAGCTAGTGCAAATGTATCGTAGTGGCACATTAAATTTAGCTGATGAGATAAAATCAAAAAATAATAAAACAAAGGTAAATATACATTATTTTGATATTAAAGAAATCTCAAAAAAAGGTTTTGAAGTTAATTCATTGAAATTATTAGAAGAATTTGAACCTAGTTTTCCTAAAAGCTTATCTCCATTATTACAAATTAAAAAGCCTTTTGAGAAAATTTTTTATAAATTCACAGATATAGCATATCAATGGATAATGCAGCAGGCAATAGCAAATAATGAAAACTACAAAATACACAAATGCAGTGATGGCTACATAGACTTGCTAAAAAATGATATAGTGATGACTAGATATTACATAGGTGGCAGAGAAGAAGCAAGTGATTATTTTATGATTTACAAAACTATTTTGAATGCTAATGTAAACATACCTAC
>LUZL01000076.1 GCA_001603615.1 Bacteroidales bacterium Bact_20
TATCGTCTCTTCTCTTCCTATAAATTCCATTATCTTAGATAAATGAGGTCCTTTACTTGTACCTACTATGCATATTCGTATAGTATTGTAAAAATTACCAGCTTTTATTCCTTTTTCTTTCACATAGTTATTCATTACTTCATCTATGTATGCTGATTGGAAATTATTGATTTGTCTGAATCTCTCTATGATTTCATTTATCCATTCTATACTTTCGTCGGTACCCCATTTTTTAATTGCTTTGATATCTAACTCTTCTGGAGCTTTGAAGAAAAACATTGCTTCATTTACCATTTCTTTTACGAAATTAACTCTTTCTCTCATCATTTCAGATATATATTCTGCTTTCTCTATAGTAATGTCTATATTATATTTAGATAATTCATCTTTGAATTCTTCAGCTACTTTTTTAATATCTCTAGCTTGCAAATAAACATGATTAAACCATTTTGCTTTGATAGGATCAAATCTAGCTCCAGCTTTATGTACATGACTTAGATCAAAAGATTCTATCATTTCCTGCATAGACATTATTTCTCTATCATCACCTGGATTCCATCCTAAGAGTGCAAGCATATTCACAAAAGCCTCTGGGTAGTAACCATCTTCTCTAAACCCACTGTATATTTCTCCAGTTTTAGGATCCTTCCATGTTATCGGATATACACTGAAGCCTAATCTATCTCCATCTCGCTTACTCAATTTGCCATTACCATCGGGTCTCAATATTAATGGTAAATGTGCAAATTCTGGCATTTCCCATCCAAATGCTTCATAGAGTAATACATGTAATGGCAAGCTTGGCAACCATTCTTCACCACGTATCACATGAGTTATCTCCATTAGATGATCATCTACTATGTTTGCTAGGTGATAAGTAGGTAATCCATCACTTTTGAAAAGTACTTTATCATCAATTATTTCTGATTTTACCCTCACTTCACCTCTAATTATATCATTGATTACTACTTCTTTATTCTCAGGAACTTTAAACCTTATTACATATGGATTACCAGAATTTATTAAATCTTTTACTTGATTATCTGGTAATGTTAAGGAATTTTTTAATTTAGATCTATTATTTACTCCATATTGAAATGTTTCGCCTCTACTTTCATAATCTTTGCGTAGAGCATTTAATTCATCAGCAGTTTCAAAGGCATAATATGCTTTATCATTATTTATTAATATCTCAACATATCTTTTATAAATATCCGATCTATGGCTTTGCTTATATGGTCCATATTGACCACCTACGTGTATTCCTTCGTCGAAAGTAATACCACACCATTCTAATGATTCTAAAATATATTCTTCTGCTCCAGGTACATATCTAGATTGATCTGTATCTTCTATTCTTAATATTAAACTTCCATTATTTTTGCGAGCAAACAAATAATTATATAATGCGGTCCTAACTCCTCCTATGTGTAATGGTCCTGTAGGACTAGGTGCGAAACGTACTCTTACCATTTTTTTTGCGAAATTAATTTAATTTTTATTAATTATTCTTTTATTTTTTTAAAAAATTAATAAAGCATGTTTAATTATTTTTGAATTATATATAATTTTGGTTCAATATTTGCATAAACTTTTAAAAAAAATTAATGAAAAATATTTTACGTTTTACTTTTTTAATTCTATTTCTTTTAAATATCAATCATACATTTGCTAATAGCAATAATTTTAATACTCTTACTGTAGATGACCCTATTGTTAATAAGATAATATCTTGTATTAAAGCTCAAAATATTCGTTGTGTAGGGCAATATTTTGCTAATAATATTGAAATGACTTTATTAAATAATAAAGGTAATTATTCTCGTAGTCAAGCCACTGCTATTTTGGATGATTTTGTTTCAAAGTTTCCTATTAAATCAGTATTTGATATTAATACTGGAAATTTATCTTCTAATAAAGTATATGTAATGTGCAAGTATACATCTGATTCTGATGTGTATAAAATTTATTTTATTCTCTACAAAGAACAAAATGATTCTTTACCTCAGATATTAATATTTAATATTACTAAATAATAAAAGCTTATATATTAAGTCTTATTGTATAAAAAAATAATATTTGTCCATTCACAATTTGAATGTATAAATATATTACAATTTATTTTTTATTATTATTTAATTTCGCACAATAATCTCTAATTATGATTAAAAGAAAAATTATTATTATAAAAATTTTAGCATTTATTTTTTTAATTTTTATACAAAATAAAATATTATCTCAGCGTATACTATGGCATGGAGAGTTTACTTATGAAAATAGTTGGAATAGAATAGTTAGCAAAGATAGCTTATTAAATAATTGGTACAATAATATTAATAATTATAACAATGATTATTCATTTCCAGAAAAAATATCCTTAAAAACAGAAATGACCTTGTGGAATATTAATGATAGCACAACTGCATTTGCTTTTGTTTTAAAAAATATAAAAAATTCCCCAAGTATTTTTTATCGCAATATTATAATAGATGAAATATATGAACCACAAAGTGCTACTGTATTTTTCACAGTAAAAAATTCTTCAAATCAAATGATAACTAGCTGTAATAGTAAATTAACAAATAAATTAGGATATTATTATTCGGACACTTGTTTTCAAAAAATAAGATTTAGTGAAGCTGCATCTTATTTCTCTTTAGATAGTATAAATTTATATGTAGATAAAAACTTAATAAATAAATTTGAATATTATAAAAAGCTCATCAATATTTATTATGAATTTAATAATTTTTATGAAAAATCTCTAAATTTCATTGATACTTTACAATTAGATAAACCTAGATTATTACTTTTTCATAAATTTGATTTAGAAGATATAGATAATAAGATCAAAGATATAGAAAGATTACATTTAATAGAAGAGTTAAAACTTTATGAAAATGATCCTATAGATTTTATAAATAAATATAATATATTAAAGGGCAAATTATCTCAAAAACAATTGGACTTGAATAATAAAATAAAAATTATAGACACACTTTTGATAGATGAAGCACTTAAATTTTTTAACGAAAACAAAAAACAAGAAAGTATAGAAAACATTAACTATGCATTACAGTATAATCCTACTTCTTTGATAGCATGGAATGCATATATCAAATATTATCTAAAAAATAATTCTATTGATTCTGCTTTAATAAAAACAAAAGAATTTCTCAACAAGTTTAATGATATTAATTATACGATACTACCACAATACATGCAAAATACAATAGACGATTTATGGAATAATAGTTTTGAGTTGGTTGACTATCTATTCTCTAAAGAAGAATATAATAACGCAATAGAGATATTAGAACAATTAAAAATAATTAATGAAAGTATAGAATATAATAAAGAAAAACAATTAGATATTTATTTAACTAAAAATTATTATAAATTATTTGAAAACTTTATAACAATATATGAAAAATCTATAGAAAAAGGGTTTAGTAATATAGCTCTACACATATTATTAGAAGCCGAAAAATTCGCTCAAAAAAATATCAAATATCTATCTGTAAATGATATTATAGAAAAAAAGAAAAATGATTTTTTACAAACTTTATCTAAAAGCTTTGAAGATCTATTGCTGAGAGAAGCATGGGATGAAGCAGTAGAGCAGTTGATAATATTAGACACACTATATCGCAATCCAATTTTCGCGGAGGATTCAGTTTTATTAATAAATTACAAAAATAAAAATATTAATAAGTTAACAGAAAATATTATATCTAAATGTAACAATTATAAAATAGATACAGATAGAAAAAAAATAAAAAAAGCATATCAAACTTTAGATAAAGTAATAAATGAATTTAATATAAATGTGCAAGATTATAAAATATCAAATTGCCAGTTAAAATATCAGAATGTCATTTTAAAAGAATTAATAAGTAAATATGAAAGAAAAGACATCATTGGTACCAAAAGACATAATAACATAAAAATCACCTATTCTGTACCTAGTATAACTGATGCTAAAGAACTTTTATATTTATCAGAACTAACATTAAATAAACTACCAGATACATTAGAAATATTATCTAAAAGGATTATTTGTAATCATTTAGAAAAAATAGTTGATTTGGATGATATAAGCCTATCTGAGGATTCATTCAGGTATTTGTATAGTTTAGCTAATTGTCCACAATTTATTTATCATAAGTACATTAAAAAAATAAATGCAGACACTTGCAAAGAAATAAAAAATAAATTTAATAAAGAGCTTTCTATATCTTGTTATTACTATAATTTAGATAGTCTATATCAAGCTAAAAATCATTTAATAAAAGCCAAACACATTTGGTTAAATACTCTCTGTGAAATAGATCCTTTAGATTTAATAAATCTTGAAAAATCAATAGAACAACAAATAAATTTCAAGCAAACACTAAATAACTGGCACGGAATGTATAAAATAGCTACAGACTCTATTTATATAGAATATCAGAAATTAAAATTTCAATATAATGCATTGCCAGACAGTATAAAAAATAAAATTAACTTATCGGGCAATAGAATTATTTTTTTCTCTACAATGCAAAATGATTCACTTATAAAACTATCAAATTTGCTGGTAAATGGTGGTTATCTGGATGAAAGTTTAGAAACCATCAAAATATTAAGAAAAAGAGGATATAACCAAAGATACACTAGAGACATACAAAATAAATTAGGAGAAGCATATGCTGTAAGAGACATAAAAGATGGTAAAGATGGAGATTACACAATATATGTGACTAATGAAGATTATTATAAAACATTTATAAAAAAATATAAAAGTAGAATAAAAAAAGATAGTAAAAAAGTGGAGCCGGAGGGAGTCGAACCCTCGTCCAAGCAGTCAGCAAAATAGTTATCTACGTGCTTAGCTTATCTATTAAATCTTGGAAATTAGTTAGGGGATAAGCTCCCACTAATTTCCAAAGCTACAAAATACCATTTAGAGATCGTAGCCTCTCTCTAAATGGGCTCAGTATTTATGATACCTGATCCCACTCGCCACTGAGCGAGGCTAATGGGGAGGCAATTAGCACTTAATCTATCAAGATTAAGCAGCTAATGCAACAGAATAATTGTTGCCATTTATTTGTTTGGAATGATGATTAACGAGGTGACATTCCATCCTCGGCACGCAAACTATCCCACTGTCCCTGCTGTCGAAACCAGTACGGCCCCGACGATAAAATCGGTATTACAAAGTTACGAAAAAAATTTTAATTGTGAATTAAAG
>LUZL01000077.1 GCA_001603615.1 Bacteroidales bacterium Bact_20
GAGAGCTAACTGTTGCTTTGAAATATGTTGTTTGTGTTAAAGCAGTAACTGTGAATGGATTTGTAGTGCTACCACTAATAGCTGTCCAGTTACTACCATCTGTAGATTGCATCCATTGTATATTTCCTGTATATGAATTTACAGATAATGTTACCTGATTATTATAACAAATATTAGTAGAAGATGCTGATGCAGTTCCCACTGTAGGTTGCGGAGAAACTACTAATTGATATGAACTAGTATAAACATCAGAACATATAGTCCCACTGCTCACTTTTACTCTGTAATAATAAGTACCTGGAGTTAATATACTAGGTATAGCATAAGAAGTAGATGTAGCACCAGAAATATCAGTCCAATTATTACCATCTGTAGATTGCTGCCATTGATAACTAGTACCAGTAGAACCGGAGAGTGTAAGAGTACCTGTATAACCCTGACACAAGCTTGTGGGACCATTTATCGTTCCTGCAGTAGGTGGAGCTTGGATAGTAAAAATTTTAGAAGATACATCTGCACAGCCACTCCATAGTCCACTGAGAGTATATAAACTGGCAGTATAGGTATTTGCATTTGTATATATGTATGTGTGATTTGGTTGCCATATTAGATTTGATCCATCTCCCATATCCCAAGCATAAGTAGAATCATTTGTGGTAAGTCCAAAATACCTCCTAAATGCATCAAAAGCAAAAAATCTGGAAGTTAAAATATCAGTAGGAGTAGACGATTGATTAAAACTAATTGGAGTTCCTAAACATAGAGTAGTAGCACTAGGAGTATTAGTATAACTAGAGGTTAAAGAATAAGATACTATCGGACTAAATAATGCATCAAAATCTTGTCCATATGCAGAAGCACAAGAATACCATGTACTGCTATAATAGGTGTATGATAAACCTTCACCATAAGTATTGCTTTTAGCATTGTTAACTATTAAATATAATCTTTTACCCGAAGTATTATTTTTAACTACTATTGCGAAATTTTGTGTAACTGTAATTGGTGATGTGAAATTGACAAAATATTCATTTAAAGAAGTACTAGTCACAGAAACAGTAGCTGATGCACCACTTATTTGTGTCGTAGGTTGATAATTTGCATCTACATTATATAAAAAAACTTGCATACTTATAGGTGGAGTGGAAGTGCTGGCCACCTGAGCATAAATAGATACTCCTTTTACTTGAATACTGCTATTGACTATAAATGCTTGAGAATGCATCTCTCCATAATCGCAATATGCATTATAGAAAGTATCTACTGTACTTAGTAATGATTCTTTGATTAATCCATAATACAAAGTGTCTTGACATGTTTGTGTTTTAGAATGATCTAGATTTAATTGTGATTGTGCTTTTGATTTGATAATATCATCATTTGTCTGAGTAAATGTTTTTATTTGTGCATTTAATACATTAATGAGTAAAATAACACTAATTGATAATAATAATTTTTTCATAACTATGTATTTTATGGTTTATTTAATACAAAATTAATATAATTTTTAAAATTATACAAAAAAATTTTTTTAATTGTTAAACTTATTCTTTAATATTAATTTTGTAAAAAATTTTTCTGATAATGTTAGAATTGACTGCACCTGTTGGGTCATGGGCTAGCCTACAAGC
>LUZL01000078.1 GCA_001603615.1 Bacteroidales bacterium Bact_20
ATTTTTTCATTAATATAAGCGATTTCATCATCAGCTGGTAGCATTAAAATATTTTCTATAAAATAAATAACATCGTTATCAATTTCTATTGAATCTATATTATTGATTTGAGTATCATAAATAAGGAATCTTCTTTTCCCAGTTTCATTGACGTCAAGTGGATATGGAGAGCCTGCATAAGAGACTTTCCCTAATTGCGAAGGCTTATGAATGTGGCCTAGAAATACTTGCAATGGATTGTATTTATAAATAGTATTCAATGATAGTGGCATATAAAAACCTGGTTCATATTCATTTGCTATTCGTTGGGTAGAAATGTAATCACCATGGCCTACAATAACTAGTTTTTCTTTCTTTTCGGTATTTTCACTAATAGACATGAAGTCATTAATAGATTCGTCCAAAGATTTTTTTAAATCATAAGGAACAAATAAAAAATTTACAGAAACAAAATTAATTATTTGTGTTTCATTAATAATATGAATATTATTAGACACAAGAGAGCTACTGACTAGCCCAGTATCATGATTACCTGGTATGATATAAAAATTAATATCTGAATGTTGCTTACAAAATGTATCAAAGTCATTATAATTATGTCGTTCTTTATCAAACAAATCTCCTGCTATGATTAGGTCTTTTATGTTTTCATGTTTTAAATAGTCTATTATTTTTTCTAGTGCACCATATCTCTCTGGAGTTTCATTTTTTGATTTCAAATGTAGATCTGCTGTTATGCCTATTTTCATAATTATTTTTTACCAAAGATACTAAAAAATATGAAAAATACAAGTATAGAGATTTCTATTACTTTAACTTAAATAAAATATAAAAAACTTCATAATAGTTTTTTTACATATAAAGATTTTTAATTGTTTTTAAACGAATATTTAGTTTTGTATAAAAATAAATTTTGTTATTAAGAATATATTTGTTAATTTTGTAACAATGTTATTTTGTGAACACAATGAGAACAATTTTACCTTTTCCTATTAATGAATTATTTGAGGAAATATGGCACTCATATCCTAAATCTTTAGTAGACTTTTGTGCTAAATTAATGCTAGAGCCATATGCTCTCAGTAAATCTCATATTGATGATCTAGAAATTTTTTTTAAACAACCATCCTCAGAGATTTATACATTCATCGTTACTTGTTTTCCCGATTTACTGGTTTCTGATATTAACTATGATGTGGTTATGTGTCAGGGATGGAATTGCTATTTGAAATTTGGCAAAGATTTTTTAAATGAAGTGGATTATCAATTTAGAGATAGCAATGAAAAACCAATAATTAAATACCATAAGTGTAATGGCAAATGCTATACTGATCAGATAGAAATTAACAATAATTCCGCTTTTTATAAAGTTTTGAATAATATTAAAGAAAAAATTTTAAAACAATGAGTGCCATCCAACTACAACTAGGCTATAGCATCACTTCACTGGAACTTCAGTATAAATGGGAGGGGCAGCTTTTGTCCTTGTTATCAAAATATGAAAATTTCATCCTTAAAGATAAAAATACTGATACTCCAGCTAATGATAATGAGATAATAATAGAAAGATTTCCTAATACAGGATTAAAAGGATTTCTATATGCAGAGCCATTAGTATGGATCAAGCATCCACTTAAGCGTACTTTGTATTTCAAAAATGTAGAGCCTAATCAGCTACCGTGGATCATAGAATGCATAGTAAATTTAGATATTAGCAGTTTGACACCATGGCTGCAACTAGATGATGGAGATGAGAGTTGGGCTCAGGTACCATCTATTTCGCAAATGCCTTGGTATGATACTTTAGTTCCTTTTTTAACTGATTCTTTTGCATCCACTGACCTTATGAAAGATCATACTATCATAAACGATGAAAATTTAGAATTTATCACATCTATTTATAATAAAAAAAGTAGTTCTGAAGTCAAAAATTTGATTTTCAATAGCAAATTAATAGGTAGAGGGTCAGGTACATTGCCTATAGAGGTTAAATGGAGAGCTATAGATGAGCAGTTAGCTAATAAAAAATATTTAATTGTCAATGCTAATGAGTTTGGTCCTAGTAGTTTGAGTAATTATTTTTTACTACGTTATTATCCGAGTTTGATTTTAGAAGGTGTGATAGCTACATGTTATGCTCTACACATTACTAATGCTATCATAGCTATACATCAAGAATATCTTGACGTTTATGATGCTTTTGAAAAATTGATCGCTCATGCTAAAGATTTAGAACTTTTAGGTGATGACATTCAAAATAGTGGAAACTCATTATCTATAGAGGTAATGCTAACACCAGGTATGTTGATAACTGGCGAAGAGACGTCTCTCATACATCTTTTAGAATCTCAAATGCCTTTCCCTACAAATAAACCACCATATCCCACCACTAAAGGCATCTGGGGCTATCCTACTTTAGTACATAATGTGGAAACTATTGCCAATATAGCTAAAATAATTCACAATAGTATTTCTCTAGAAAGTCTAGCTCCCAGCTCTAAACAAGGAACTAAAATAGTAACTCTTTGTGGAGAAATAGATCGCTACGGAATTTATGAAATATCTATGGATACTACTATAGAAGATGCCATTTTTAAAATTGGTGGTGGACTAAAAGATCAAATAAATCTTAAAGGTTTTCATATTGGTGGCGTAACAGGTAGATTTTTTGGATTAAATGATTTAGATAAGTCTCTCTATGATATAGAAAAAGAAACTAATTATCTAGGTACTTCTACTATTTTTGCTTTTTCTGATAATCAATGTGTAGTGCAGCTAATACAGCATATAGCTGAGATATTAACTGAACAAAGCTGTGGGAAATGTATACCTTGCTTATATGGCTCTAGAGTGTGGTCTGAGCTTGTTAATTATTTATCTCAAGCTAATAATCCTCAGATACCACATTTCGCCTTGTATAGGTTAAAAACTATTTTATCTTTTAATAAATTAGATAAAACTGTCACTGAATCTTCATTGTGTGCTTTAGGCAAAAGTCTTTCTCAACCTTTTATATCTGCTTATGATGCTTTCAGAGAAGAAATAGAGGAGCATATATTTGATAAATATTGTAGATCATTCAAATGCGTGGGGTTGAGATCTTATGTGATAAAAGAAGATTTGTGTACTGGTTGTGGTCTATGTATAGTAGAATGTCCCGTAAATGCTATTATAGAAAAACGAATAAATTTATTTGTAATTATTGATGGTAAATGTGTAGGATGTGGACTGTGTGAGCAAGTTTGTAAATTCTCAGCTATAAATTTAAAGAAATGAAAATAAATATAATAGTAAATAATCAAGAATATAAAATAGAATCTGGCACTAACTTATTAAGTGCTTTATTGTCGCTAGGCTATGACATTCCTCATCTCTGCTATTTAGAAAATATATCACCTAATTATGCTTGTAGACTTTGCATGGTAGATATAGATGGTTTCAGCAAACCCATTCAAGCTTGTACTATCAATGTTAATAAACCTATGACTATTCATACACATACTCCTAAACTCATTGAAATTCGCAAAAATGTGCTTGAATTGATTTTATCACAACACTCACTAGAGTGTAATACCTGTCAGAAATCAAGTACCTGTAGTTTATTAAATTATGCCTTGCAATATGGCATAAATGAAATCATATGGCGCAATATTCCTGCATTAACTAAGGAAAAAGATGTTTCTAGTCCTGTAATAGCAAAAAATATCAATAAATGTATATCTTGTGGTATCTGTGTTAAAATTTGCAATGAGATGATGCATTGTGATATATTTAATCATGCTTTCATCGGTACTAAAAAAACTATCATTTCATCTATGGATAAACCGATAAATCTATCAAATTGTTTTCATTGTGGACAATGCTCATTTTACTGCCCTACCAGTGCTTTATACGAAAAATCTTATCTGGTAACAGCTAATATAGATCCTACCAATACTCTATTGATTTTTGATCCTGCAGCTGCATATTCTCTGATGTCGCATATCAATGCTAATTTCACTAAAAATCCTGTTTTGTCATTTATCAATTTATGTCAATTTTTAGGATTTAAAAATATAATTAATCTTGGAGAATTTATTGACGCTAAACTTTATATTGATTATTTAGCAGTTAAAAATTATAAAACTCCAGTGATTTCTAATCTATGTCCAGCTAGTATAGATTATATCAAACAGAGATTTCCTCAAATGGCAGAGTATATTAGTACATCATCTTCTCCATTAGATGCTGCTATCAAATTTGCTGGTAAAGATAATTCTATACTTATTCTGTCTAATTGTTCTGCTTATAAAAATGAAATTTTCCAAAATTATAGTGACTTTACATATAATATCACAGTAGCTAATGCTAGAGATTTTTTAATTTATTTACTTCGTAATGGATACACTACAGAACAAATAAATGAATTATTGCCAAATATTAAAACCCAAAATAATTATTCTTATTCTATAGGTGGGTTATATGCTAATATTTCCATGTATAATCTATTAAAAATGATAGCTAATGAAGCTAAGATGGAACTAGATAACGGTGGCAAAATTAATTTATTTTTAACTGGAGAAAAAGACAATAAAAATATTGATTTTTTAATTGATAAAGATAAATATTCTTTGGTGAGTTTGAGTACAATAGAAGAGATAAATAATTTTTTAAGAAATGAATTTGATAGTAAAAGTTTATCATTAATAGAATGCTGGGCATGTGATAATGGTTGCATTAATGGTGGTGGGCGATTATTTCAATCAAAAAATAAAGTGAAAAAAATTTTATCATCAAAAAATCCTTTAATTTCACAAATTTACAATATTAACAAAGATTTAATAAGCAAGGAGGCACTATGGAAGCTTTAAATTTAGAATACCATCAATTAGTTTTTACAGTACAAAACAGATGTAAGGTTTGCTATACTTGTGTGAGAGAGTGCCCAGCTAAAGCTATTAGAATCTTCAATGGACAAGCAGATATTTTACCAGATAGATGTATAACCTGTGGCAACTGTATAAAAGTATGTAGCCAAGGTGCTAAAGATTACATCAAACATTCAGATGAGGTATACGAGATATTGCAGACTAAATCACAAACAAATGTGAAAGTTGCTGCTTTGGTGGCTCCTAGCTTCCCATCAGAGTTTTCAGATTTTAAAACACATCAAAATTTTGTAGGTGTTCTCAAGCAATTAGGCTTTGATTATGTTTTTGAAGTGGCTTTTGGTGCAGACCTTGTTGCTCATACATTCAAAAATTTAATAAGCAATGATTGTGATATGCAATACATCACTTCAGATTGTCCTGCTATTGTCAAATTTGTTAGAAAATATTATTCTGAGCTTACAGACAATCTTTTACCTATATGCTCTCCTATGAATGCTATGAATAGAGTTGTTAAAACAATGCTTGACAATGACGTTAAAACTGTGTTTATCTGTCCTTGTATAGCTAAAAAAGATGATTGGGACGAGGTAGATTATAAAATTACTTACAGAGAGCTAAGGAGTTTATTACAAAAACAAAACATAAATAAAAATTTAATACAACCTGCCAATTTTGATCCCCCATATGGTGGATTAGGTGCTATATTTCCCGTATCTAGAGGTCTGATACAAACAGTAGATATAGATGATAAATTATATAAAAGCAATATCATAGCAGCTGAAGGAAGAGAAGATTTCCAAGAAGCTTTGAAAGAATTTTATTCTAAAACATGGGGAGAGGAGCATTTGGAATTACTATGTTGTGATGGATGTATAATGGGACCTGGCACTACTTCTCTCAGTAATAGATTTGCTAAAGAAGCTTTCGTATCCAACTATGTTAAAAGAAAATTAAAAAATATAGATTGGGAGCAATGGCAAAATGATTTAAACTACTGGCTTGAAAATTTAGATTTATCTGTCAATTATACTCCTACTCCTATTGTAGATATTATCCCTAGCGAAGATGAAATTAGATCTGTTTTGATAGAATTAGGAAAAACGACTTCTGATGATGAGCTCAATTGCGGTGCTTGTGGTTATAACTCCTGTAGAGAACATGCTATTGCTATCATTAAAGGGTTAGCAGAAACAGAAATGTGCTTGCCCTATACAATAGATAGATTGCACAGTTTATTAGAAGAGCTTAATATATCTAATAAAGAATTACAAGATGCACAGGAAGCTCTGAAAAAAACTGAAAAGTTAGCTACTATGGGACAGCTAAGTGCTGGTATAGCTCATGAATTAAATAATCCATTAGGGGTAATAATTATGTATGCTAATATCTTGTTTGATGAATGTCCACCTGATGATCCTAAAAGAAAAGATTTAGAAATGATAGTCTCACAGGCTGAAAGATGCAGACAAATAGTCAAAGGTCTATTAAACTTCGCTAGAAAAAATCAAGTGCAATATGAGAAAATATCTATTGAAGATCTATTCAATAAAGCTGTGAATTCTGTAGTAATACCAGAACATATTAAAGTAAAAATAAATATCATTCCACCAAATCTAGAAGCTAATATAGATGTTGAGCAAATGCTTCAAGTGATTACTAATCTAATACAAAACTCTATTGATGCTATTAATCATAACAATGGAGAAATAATTCTAGAAGCTCAAACTAAAGATAATTATTTAGTTATGTCAGTGTATGACAATGGTATTGGCATTCCTAATAATAATTTATCAAAAATTTTTGAACCATTTTTCACTACAAAACCTGTCGGCAAAGGTACTGGATTAGGCTTGGCAACAGTTTATGGTATTATTAAAATGCATAAGGGTAAAATAGAAGTAGAAAGTAATGCTGACCCTACTAAAGGACCTACTTATACGAAATTTTATATTTTTATACCGCAAAGTAAAGGGAAGTAATTTAATGATAGTGAAGGAAAGACAAGGGGACGGGGTGACGAGGAGACTATGTGATGGGGTAATAGGGTGAAAAGGTGAAAAGGTGAATGAGGGACTTGGTGACGGGGAGACTGGGTGATGGGGGTAACGAAGGAGATGGGGGAATAAGGAGAAAAATAGAAAAGTAAGTGATACTGATAGAAATGGTTAAGTATTTATTAATGTATAGTATATGTGTTTAGTATCAAATTATTTTAATTTGTTTAATAATTTTTAAATAAAAAATTTATGGAAAAAATAAAAATTTTACTAGTGGATGATGATCCAGATTTTGCTGACCAAATGTTATTTTATTTAAATAAATTTGGCTATGATACCATATATTTACCATCTCAGAGATCAGCAGAAAGTAGGCTAAAAGATTTACATTACGATTTAGCAATTTTAGACTTGATGATGGAAGATGATGATAGTGGCTTGCAACTAGCTAGGAAAATCAAAGCTAATTCTCCAGAGATACCTATTATTTTGCTAACAGCTATTACAAATGAAACTGGATATTCTTTTTCGCAAGAGTTTAAAAGCTCTCCAGAGCTTTTACCCATAGATAAATATTGTGAGAAGGGTATCAGACCAGATGTATTAAATAAAATTATACAACAATTGATAATAAATAAAAAATAATATTATGACATATAATGTTTTGATAGTAGATGATGAAGAAGGCATCAGAATGGCTATTAAAAGGGTATTGAATAATTATCGCATAGATTTTCCTTTTTTAGATGAGCCAATAGAAATAGATGTGTATGAAGCTGAGAGTGCTGAGCTAGCTATAGAAGTATTAAAAGATACTCACATTGATATAATTTTACTAGATAATAAACTTCCTGGGATGCAGGGACTTGATATAATGCCGTATATCAATGAACATTATCCCGATATTAGAATTCTGATAATTACTTCTTTTGCTTCTTTAGATATTGCTTTAGAAGCTACTAAGCATGGAGCTTTTGATTTTATACCTAAACCATTTACTCCGGGAGAACTAAAAAATGCAATTGAGACAGTTACTAAACAAATTTATCTAAATAATATACTCAAAGATATGGATAGAGAAGCTCGTAAGATACGTTTTAAATTTTTATCTATTTTGTCTCATGAGCTGAAAACTCCAATTAATACTTTAGAAGGTTACATTATGATGATAAAAGAAAAAGAATTAGGACCTAATGTAGATAATTATATGGATCTAATTGATAAAATGCTAAATAAACTAGATGATATGAGAGCACTCATAATGGACCTTTTAGATTTTACTAATCTAAATTCTGATCAAACCATTGGCGAAAAAGAATTTTTATCATTAAAAAATATAATCAATTTCTGTGTAGATAGTCAGAGACCTCTAGCTATTCAGAAATCTATTAGCTTTGATATAGATATCAAAAGTTCACTAAATTTTTTTGCTAGTAAAAATGAAATGGAAATATTATTTAATAATTTAATAAATAATGCAATTAAATATAATAAAAATGGTGGTAAAGTAATTATTAAAGGTGAAGAAACTGATAATAGTATTATTATAAAAATCAAAGATACAGGAATAGGCATCCCTGAAAGTGATTTATCCAAAATCTTTGATGAATTCTATCGTAGTGCAGAAGCTAAATCTCGTAGACTCTCAGGAACTGGATTAGGATTGTCTATAGTTAAACGAATGATAGAGCTCTACAATGGATCCATTGATGTAGAAAGTAAATTGAATGAATTTACTGAATTTACTATAATTTTACCAAAAAATAATAATACTGATAAAGCTATTCATTAATTTTAAAAATTTATATTTATGGTATTACCAGAAAAAACAATAGAACGTTTAAGTAAATACAGAAGGGTATTAATAACTTTAAAATACGACCAAAAAGGTTATATATATTCGCATGAGCTAGCTAATTTAATACATATTACACCAGAGCAAGTTAGACGAGATATGATGCTCATAGGCTATAGTGGTACTCTCAGAAGAGGCTATGAAGTGAATCAGTTAATAGAAAAAATTAATTCTATCATTGACGGCAATACTGTACAAAATGTAGCACTAGTAGGTATCGGTAATCTAGGTAGAGCTATGCTAAACTATTTACAAAATAAAAACAGATATCTCAAAATAATTGCTTGTTTTGATAATGATCAAAATAAAATCGGTAAAATGTGTTGCGGTATACCCTGCTATTCTATAAATGATGCTAGCACACATATTAAAGAATTAAAAATAAATATTGCTATCCTGACTGTGCCAACAACAGCTGCTATTGAAGTTTCTGAAATATTAATAAAAGCTGGTATTAAAGGAATTCTTAACTTTACTACTATACCTCTAAAAGTCCCTTCAAATGTATATCTCGAAGAATATGATATGATAACTTCTTTAGAAAAAGTTGCATATTTTACTCAGTTTATTAAATAAACCTATTTAACCCCAATATTTTTATTTAAAATGGAAATACACTACAGCTTTGATGAAGATTTCAAAATATTAAATCCAGTAGTCACTATTGGTACTTTTGATGGGGTACATACAGGACATAGAGCTATTCTCAAACGTTTAAAAATCTTAAGTGAAAAAGTAAATGGAGAGTCTGTACTTATTACATTCTATCCTCATCCACGCAAGGTTCTATATCCTGATACATTAGGTAGAAATCTTAAAATGATTTGTACACAAAAAGAAAAAATTCATTTATTGCAAGAAACTAAATTAGACCATTTGTTCATAATTCATTTTACTTATGAATTTTCAAAAATTTCTGCAGAACAATTTGTCAGGAATTTTTTAGTAAATAAACTGCGTGCTAAAGTTATTGTAGTCGGCTTTAATCATCACTTTGGCTATGATAAACAAGGAGATTATCAATATTTGTACGAGATGAAGGATTATTTTGGTTTCTCAGTGGAGGAGATTCCTCAGCAAGAGATAGATCAAGAAACAGTTTCATCCACTAGAATCAGGCAGACACTTAGTCAGGGATTAATTCAAAAAGCTAATGCTTATTTGCAATCTCATTTTCCTTTTTTTGGTAAAGTTATAATTATAGAAAAATCAGATAAAGAGCTTACTAAAATAGTAGTGCAAACAGATGAAATAGAAAAAATCGTCCCTCCTCCTGGCATTTATGCTGGTGCCATAGAATATCAATTGCAAAAAATAAAATGCTTAATTGTGGCTTATGAAAGCAAATATGGCAATTTACCACAGATAGAAGTATTTGCACAACACAATTTTGATATAAATGTAGGAGAAAATATTAAAGTTTATTTTGCAAAAGAACTGAAATTAGATGAAACAATATATAATATAAATCTAGAAGTAGAAGAGCATTTAGAATTAGTAAATCAGTTGATATATTAGTTTATCTGATTATAGTGATAGTACCGTTATATTCTTCTATTCTACCTCGTCCATAGTTAAGTCTAAATATGTAATAATAAGTACCTTCACTGTGGTTATCTCCATCCCATTCTCCTTGATAATTTTGGCTTTCATAGATTTTTTTACCCCAGCGGTTGTAAATTTTAATTTCGCTGTTAGGATAATATTCTAAATTAGTGATTTGAAATTGGTCATTAATACCATCACCATTAGGCGTTATGACATTAGGAATCTGAATTTGGCAATCTTTTACCAAGACAACAGTATTATCTGTTAGGGTATCACAACCTATCACTTTCACACTAATATTGTAAGTACCTGGAGCTAAACCATCAAGAATATAATTTGCAGAGGTATTACCATCAGACCAAAGAAAATCGTACAAATGAATTTCTGGTTGAGCAACAGAAAGATTTATAGAATCGTGGCTACACATAGTAATGTTTGGTGGTAATGAAAATATAGGAGTTGGTATTATTCTGATATTTATTGTATCCAAAACCTCACATTTATTGTATTGACTATTAACCACACTCACCCAATAAGTACCAGATTGAATAATGCTTATGCTACTAGATGTTTGTCCTGTAGACCATTTGTATGAATAAATAGGATCCATTTGCGTAGCATCAAGGATATATGGCCTTTCAGTTACACAAGTATCATTACCAAGATCTACGACTGGAAATGGTAATAATCTTACCGTTATAGTATCTGAATCAATACAATTATAATTATCTGTACCTACAAGCCAATAAGTTGTTAGCTCTTCAGTTGGATGAATATTTATACTACCCATCTGACTACCTGTACTCCATGTATAGAAAGTTGGAAAATTTGAGCTATTAGCTATTAGCTGAGTTGTCTGACCTTCACACACAATAGTATCTCCTATGATATTAACTTCCATTGGATTATGATTGATAATTTTAATAGTATCTACAACTGTATCAACAACACATAAATTTAGATTAGGTATTTTTATTATTATACTTTCTGTAGATTCATTTTCTGTATCTGCTTTACCATATATTTCTATACATTGCATTAATGAATTAGGAGGGAAAATTAGTTGGGTATTAATAGGTGATCCATTGGCATCAGTATAATCTATTCCATTAATAGCATCACCCATTAAAATCATGTTTACTGTATCGTTATTTTGAGTGGTAAAATTTCTATATATGCAAATAGTACCATAAGAATCACAATTAAAACCACCTTCCAAAATAGAATTTGGCGGTACAAGATTAGAAACATTTTGGAAATTAATACTTATTTCATAAGAAGGAGATGTAAAACTCCCAGCCTGTAAAAAAACACCACTATCATATGCGTGATCTGAGCCATCAGCTATAGCTAGCTTTATATGATATGTCTGGCACGGTACTACATGTGCAAATGCTTTCAGTGGTACTGTAAAACCATCAAATTGTATTGTTTGACCACCGGTATTATTTACATAATATTGAGAAAATGATAGACTAGTGCAACCTGATGCTGAGTAACTGCCACCTGGAACACCTGGATTCACAGTATTGATAGCAACAGGAAGAGTAGTATTTGGAATAATAGCTATATTCTTTTTATTATA
>LUZL01000079.1 GCA_001603615.1 Bacteroidales bacterium Bact_20
TCTTTACTTCTCATCATTCGCTTCTTTTCTTCATCGCTATCATCTTCACCACAGCTATGTAGTATTCCATGGATTATAAGTCTCGCTGCTTCTTCATTAATTGTTTGATTTAATTTCTCTGCATTATCTATTAATCTTTCATAGCTAATAAATATTTCTGCAAATAAATAATTATCTTTTATTTCACTAAAGGCAATCACATCTGTATAATAGTCATGTGATAGGAAATTTTTATTCATTTCTAATAATTCATCGTCATTGAGCCAGTTTATAGATATTTTCCCTTCTTTTAAGTCGTAATCACCTAGTATTTTTGATATAGTATCTTTTATTTTATTTTGAAAATTACTCCTTAATAAATATGAAATTTTAGTAAAATTATTGAATATTATTGACATTATTATTATTTTTAATTCTAAATAATTTTTTAAAGAATTTATTGAAATTATTAATTCTTTTAAGCCAAGCATCTGCCTCCATTAGAGGGCTATCTTTAATGGTTTTAATCGTTATCCATATACCTAAAATTAATAGTATAAAAGTTGGTAACCACATTCCCATTAAGGGGGATATTAATAAATCTTTCGCAGTTTTTTCAAAAATAATAGTAATAATGTAGTAAATGACAAATATGAGTACTGAAATTACTAGAGGAAAGCCAAGCCCACCTTTTCTAATAATAGCACCTAGTGGAGCACCTATAAAAAATAAAAGTAAACAAGCTATAGCGAGTGTGAATTTCCTATGCCATTCTATCTCATAGTATGCTTTAGATTTTTTCAATGCTTTACTCAAATCTGCTTGATTGTCTATCATATTGGCATTATTCAGTATATGATCAGCAGCCATTTTATACATTTCTCTGCGATGTATATCATCTAATAAATTTATTAAACTGTCAAATGTATGTTCGCTAACATTTGTATTCGTTTTAAAAGTACTATCATTTTTAATGTAAATCCAAAAATTATTAAAAGTCATAGCTATCATAGTAGATTGCTGATCTTGTATATTTTGATAATCATTATTCAGAGAATCAATAAAATATTGTAATTGAGAAATATTTAGCATTTTATAATGCTCTTTTAGTAGTCCAGGATCAGAACGTTGAAAAGCAAAATTAGATATATTTATATGTAGTATTTGCTTATCAAAATAAATACGCTGCAAGGGTATAGTGTAATAATCATCGCGTTTTTCTCTTATTTCCATATAGCTCATTCCATTAAAAAGTGTAAAAACTAGATATCGCTGATCTGGTGTTGTCTCCATAATACCATTTTGAGCAGTAGTAATGCGTAATGCTGGACCATAATTTGAATGGTCATAAATTATTACATTTTCTATATGTTTCCCATCTTTATCTTTTTTGCCTACTTTAATTACATAATTATCTAAATCTCTATTAAATATCCCCTCTCTAATATTTAATGTTGGTTTCTGCTGTCTAACGTCTCGTAATAAAGACATCATTTTCAGATTTGCTTTGGGTAAAATATTATTAGAAAAATAAAAAGTAACTCCAGTCAAAATGATAGCTACTACTACCAGTGGTTTCATCAGCTGCCATAATGATATCCCTGATGCTTTAGCTGCTATCAGTTCATAATTTTCTCCTAAATTTCCATATGTCATCAAAGATGAAAGTAAGATAGCTAATGGTAATGCCATGGGTACAAAAGTAGCAGAAGCATAATACATTAATTGTAAGATGACACCTGTAGATAAGCCTTTACCTGCTAGCTCATCTATATATGTCCATAAAAATTGCATTAATAAAACAAAAATAGCTATGAAAAAGGTAACTAATAGTGGACCAATAAAAGATTTTATCAGGTATATATCTAATTGTTTAATCTTTATAAACTTTTTCATCAAAACTATTAATGTATTTTATCGCAAAATTACTAAAAGATACAATAACTCAATGAGCTTCTAACCAATTTTTCCCATGACCCACATCTACTTTCAGAGGTACATCTAGGTGTATGACACTTTCCATAATTTCTTTTAAATTTTTTTCTAGTAAATCTAATTCACTTTTTACCACGTCTAGCACTAGCTCATCATGTACTTGAATGATTAACTGCGAAGAAAAATGACTTTTATCTAATAGCTCTTGTACGTTTATCATAGCAATTTTTATAATATCAGCTGCAGTCCCTTGAATAGGCATATTTATAGCATTCCTTTCTGCATAACCACGCACAACCGCATTAGCAGCATTAATGTCGGGCAAATACCTTCTACGATGAAAGAGAGTTTCTACATAGCCATGCTCTTTAGCAAAATTAATTGTTCCATCCATATATTTTTTGATACCTGGATATTTTATAAAGTAATCTTCAATTATTTGTTTAGCTTCAGATCTTGAAATTCCCAATTGTTCAGCAAGGCCAAATGCTGATATTCCATATATTATTCCGAAATTTATCGCTTTAGCTTTCCTGCGAAATTCTGGTGTTAGCTCATCTATAGATAAATTGAAAATACGCATAGCAGTGGCAGCATGTATATCCATACCTTTCATAAAATCATTGATCATATTCTCATCGCCACTAATAGCCGCCATCAATCTTAGCTCTATCTGATTATAATCTGCAGAGATTATGAATCCATCTTCGTTTGACGGGATAAAAGCTTTTCGCATTTCTTTGCCTAAATCGGTACGTACTGGTATATTTTGTAAATTAGGATTTGACGAACTCAATCTGCCTGTAGATGTAATAGTTTGATTAAAATTAGTATGTACTCTACCAGTAATAGGATGCACTAATTTAGGAAATGCACTCACATAGGTATTTAATAGTTTTGTTAATTCACGATAATCTAAAATTTTATTGATGATAGGATGTTGATTTTGATATTTTAATAATTCATCTTCTGAGGTGCTATATTGTTTAGTTTTAGTTAATTTAGGTTTATCAGATATTTTTAATTTTTCAAATAAAACTTTTCCTAGTTGCTGTGGGCTAGCGATATTAAATATTTCACCAGATAAATCGTAAATTTCATTAGCTAGTTTATCTATTTGATTTTGTAACTCTAATTCAAATTTTTTAAGAAAATCTAAATCTATTTTCACTCCATTTAGCTCCATGGTAGCTAAAACTGGTATAAGTCTAGATTCTATATTCATGTATAGTTCATATTGTTGCTTTTCTTTTAGCTCTTGCTCAAATAAAGTCAATAATTGCAATGTTATATCTGCGTCTTCGCAAGCATATATAGATAACTGCTTAGCATCAACATTCCATAGATTGAAATCTTTTTTATCATTTACTAATTCACTAAAAGTAATAGTTTTATATTCTAAATAAATATCTGCCAGATAATCCATATTATGTTTCCCTTCAGGATTGAGAATATAATGAGCTATCATAGCATCATGTATATCGCCATTTACATTTATGTTATAGTGCTTTAATATACTAATATCAAATTTAAGATTGAAACCACCTTTAGCTATTTTTTCATTTTCAAAAATTGGTTTTAATAAATCTAATGTTAAATGGCAAATATTATCTTGTTTACAATAAATAAATACTGCATTATAAGGTGAAAATGCGAAGCTGATACCTACTATGTCTGCTACTATAGGATCTAAACTAGTAGTTTCTATGTCAAAAACAAAGAAATCTACATTGCTGAGTTTATCTATGAACACTTTAATTTCATCTTCGTTAATAAGTAATTTATAGTTTTGTTCTCTTGGATTGTATTTGGTTAATCTAACGTCATCCTGATATAGAGGAGCATCCGTTGGAGTATCGAAAATAGATAATTGTCCAACAGAATTAGTCGGATAGATAGATGATAATTGTTTAAAAATTTCTGAAATTCTATTCTTGATATTACGAAATTCCAATTCATCACATAGTGAAAAAATAGGTCCTTGAGGAGGAATTTTCCATTCAAAATCTTTCGGATTAAAGTCTATATTAATATGTGGATTTATGCTAGCCAATCTTTTACTATCTTTTAGGAGCTCTATATTTTTAGTAATTAACTCTCTATATTTTTCTGGCACCTCATTTAAATGTTCTAATAAATTCTCTACAGAATGAAACTGAGATATTAGTTTGATAGCACCTTTCTCACCGATACCAGGTACACCAGGGATATTATCCGAAGCGTCTCCCATGATAGCTAAAATATCTATTAATTGTTGGGGATTAGAAATATTCCATTTTTCACAAATTTCTTTAAAACCTAATATCTCGTCAGGTTCATTATTTTTGCCTGGTTTCAAAATAAAAATTTTGTCATTTACTAGCTGTCCCATATCCTTATCACTAGTGACGATATAGGAATAAATACCGTGTTCATTTGCTTTCTGAGAAATAAAACCAATGATATCATCTGCCTCATATCCTGGCATTTCTATGCTTTTTATTCCTAATGCATTAATCATTTTTTTAATATAAGGAATATTTTGAGCTAAATCCTCAGGCATAGGGGGTCGCTGTGCTTTATAATAATCAAATTCTTTTTTTCGCAAAGTTTCCTCTTCAGAGTCAAAAGCGATAGCTATATATCTGGGGTTATATTTTGATAAAATATCCAGTAGCATGTTAGTAAATCCATACACAGCACTAGTATTTAACCCATAGCTTGTACGCATGGGACGCCTAATGAGCGCGTAATAATAGCGAAAAGCCATAGCCATAGCATCTACTATCACAAAAGCATTATGATTGTACGGTAGATTATTACCATTTAATCCATTCATTTTTATATATTTTTTCAAAGTTAAAAAAAACTTGGTAAAAAATTGTATTATTAGATAAATAAAAAAAATTACAAATTTTCATATATTTGCATAATAAATATATCTATGATGATTTGGGATTTAGTACAAAATATTGATAAACAAGCTATAGAATGGAGACATTATCTGCATGCACATCCTGAACTAAGTAATCAAGAAGTTAATACAGCAAACTTTATCACTAAACTATTAAATAACTGGAATATAAAAACTAAAACTGGCATAGCTGGCAATGGTGTCATTGGAATAATAGAAGGGAAGAATCCTATTGGTAGGGTAATAGCTCTCAGAGCAGATATGGACGCTTTACCTATCAAAGAAAAAAATAATTTAGATTACAAAAGTAAAAACATTGGCGTAATGCATGCTTGTGGACACGACGCACATATGGCTTGTCTATTAGCTACTGCTTATATATTGAATGAATTAAAGGAAAAATGGAATGGCAAAATAGTACTAATTTTTGAACCTTCAGAGGAAACACTCCCAGGAGGAGCAAAACAAATGATTGAAGACAAAATATTGGATGATCCATATGTAGATATAGTGATAGGCATGCATGTGTCTCCTGAGCTACCTATCGGAACCATCGGCTACAAAGAGGGAATATTTATGGCTTCTAGCGACGAAATATATATTGATGTGACAGGGAAAAGCGGTCACGCTGCTATAATAAAAGATTTTGTCGATCCAGTAATATCATCTGCAGCTATTATCCTCAACCTTCAACAAATCGTCAGTAGATGTAATGATCCATCTATACCTACAGTACTATCTATCGGGCAAGTAATAGCTAATGGCAGGACAAATGTAATACCAGAACATGTTCATATGGAAGGAACTTTTAGAACTTTTGATGAAACATGGAGAAATAAAGCTAAACTTTTAATAAATGAAATAATAAATAATACTGCCAAAGCATACAATACAACAGCTGAAATAAATATTATTAGTGGTTATCCCACATTGTATAATCATGAAAAATTAACATCAGAAATTATTAAATTTGTAGACTCTAATCTAAAAGAGGTTAAAACTGTTTCTATCCCTATAAGAATGACTTCTGATGATTTTGCATATTTTTCGCAAGTACGTCCAAGCTTTTATTTTAGACTCGGTATAGGAGATCAAGCAAATGTATCTTCTCTACATTCTGAATCATTTAATTTTAATGATAATGCTCTCAAATATGGTATATATACGATGTCTGCAATCGCCCATGCATATCTAACAGATAAAATTAATATTTAATATGAAAAAATTTTTTTTAATTATTAGTATTTTAGTCATAATTATATCTATACAATCTTGTAAAAATAAAGAAGATATAATCTACCAAAAAGAATATTTACTTAATAATAATTTGTGGTCCAAAGATAGTACATTAAAATTTTCTTTTGACATAAATGATACATCCAAATTATATTCCTGCATATTAAAGATAAAATTAGATTCAAAATATACCTTTAATAAATTTATCTTTTCTACAAAATTACAAACTCCAGATGGTTCTTACAGACAATCTGGCTTTGAGACCCAAATAGATGAAAATTATAAACAAAATAATTTAATCAAAGAAGAGCAAGCAATATTGATAAAAAATGAAATATATAAAGGAATAAAATTTAAAGAAAAGGGGAGATATTTGATAGAAGTGAGTCAAAATTTACCTCAGGACATTTTTTACGTTAAATCTGTTGAGATAAAGATTATACAAAAAAATAAATAAAAATTTTTTTAATCGTAATATTTTTCCCACTTATAATTATGTATAAGTAATTTTTTATTTTATGTTTTATCTTTGCAAAAAAATAAATTTATGAAGAGTCCTTATATGATAGATTGGGCGATCACTAATAGGTGCAATCTTGATTGCCTTCATTGCAGAGGAATGGCCAATAAAGAACTAGATGAAAAAAATTTTTTGTTTTTAGTATCATTTTTTAATGTAAATTTGTACTAAAAAAAAATATGAAAAAAGGGATCTTAGTTTTTGCAATTTTGTTTTTTATTGCAATATTTTCTTGTAATGCACAGAAAGAAGTTGTTAGTTCAAAAAATGATAAAAAAAGTAAAAAAGCTTTGACATCAGCACCTCTTACTTTTAGTACTTTCAAAGATACTATTAGCTACATGATAGGAAAAGATTTAGCAAATAATTTTATTAATAATCAGTTAGATATAGATATAAATTTTTTAAAAGCTGGTTATGAAGCTGTTTTGAATAATGAAGATACAGTTTTTAATGAGCAAGAATTTCAAGCAGCTATGCAAAAATTGCAAAAAGTAGCTATGGAAAAAGCAGAAGCTAAAAGATTAGAAGAAGCTAAACTTAACAAAGAAGTTGGACAAAAATTTTTAGAGTCAAATAAAAATAATCCTGGTGTTATTCAAACTGCTTCTGGATTACAATATAAAGTTATTAAAATGGGGAATGGTCCTAAACCTACTCCTGCTGATATAGTAAGAGTCCATTATGAAGGGAAACTTTTAAATGGTAAAGTATTTGATAGCAGTTATGAAAGAGGCGAACCTATAGAATTTCAGCTAAATCAAGTAATACTTGGATGGGCAGAGGGACTTACACTAATGCCTGTGGGCTCAATCTTTGAACTTTATATACCTTCTGATTTAGCTTATGGCGATAGACCTATTGGCGAGATACCAGCTGGCTCTACTCTTATTTTTAAGGTTGAATTATTAGATATTGTAAAACCATAATTCTATAATTATCATCAAATTTGTCAAAACTCTTTGATGTATATTTGAAAAATTTTTTTATAAATTGTTTAGTAAACTATTATTTTTAAAAAATTATGTTTGAATTATCCTTTTCTACTATTAGAAGTAATACAAAAAATTATGTCTGGTTATGCAGTAGCATTGATGATTTGCCAAATAAGTTAGATGATAAAGATTTAACTATCATTAATAAAGATATCAAAAAAAACAAAAATATTATCATACTAAATAGAGGTACGCACATAGAGATAATGGTAGTGATAGAGCCTCATGATAAAGAAGAAATTAGAAGAGCTGGAGCAGATATTGCCAAGATAGCTACAGATGAAAATTTGTCTGAATTAGCAATTTTATGTAGCGAGGATGCACTGGAATATCTTTATGAATTTGTAGAAGGTCTTTTGCTCAATAGCTATAGCTTTAGTTATTATAAATCTTTTCCCAAGAAAGAAAATAATATAAAATACATTTTGCAAGTGCAAGCTAAATATGAAGCATATTTTATGGAATTATATCAACTAGTTAAAGCAGTATTTTGGGTTAGAGATATGGTTAATAAAGCTCCATCTGATTTATATTCTTCTATTTTTGTTCAAGAAATATTAAATTTATTTCAAGATATTACTATTAATATTGATGTTTTAGAGAAAAAACAAATAGAAAGTATGAAAATGGGTGGTTTATTAGGTGTAAATAAAGGTAGTGCCACTCCACCATACTTTGTTATAATTCATTATAGTGATGAACAAGCACAGAATGTAAATCCGTATATCTTCATAGGTAAAGGGATCACTTTTGATACTGGTGGCATATCTCTGAAACCTGCAAAAAATATGGATGAAATGAAGTCTGATATGGCTGGTGGTGCAGTAGTAGCTGGATTAATGTATGCTTTAGCAGCTAATCATATCCCTGTAAATGCTATTGGGCTTATCCCTATCACTGATAATATGCCTAGTCCTAATTCTTTACTTCCTGGAGATATACTTACTATGATGAATGGTAAAACAGTAGAAGTAGTAAATACTGATGCAGAAGGCAGATTAATATTAGCAGATGCTTTATGCTTTGCACAAAAATATGATCCTTCTTTAGTTGTTTCTGTTTCTACATTAACTGGTGCTGCCCACAGAGCTCTTGGTCATTATGTGATGGCTGCTATGCAATCTAGAGCTACCGTTTTATTAAAAACCCTTGAAAAAACAGCTAATGATACTTATGAAAGACTTGTAGAGTTCCCTTTGTGGGATGATTATTTTGATTTTATTAAAAGTGATATTGCTGACATTAAAAATGCAGGGGGAGAATATGCTAATGCTATAACAGCTGGTAAATTTTTAGAATTTTTTTCTAATTTCCCTTTTATCCATCTAGATATTGGCGGACCAGCTTATCTTACCCATCACTGGGGCTATTGGCCTAAAGGTGGTACTGGCGTTGGTGTTCGTTTGTTGTATAACTACTTAAAAAATTTATTGTTTTTACCAGAGCTAAAGGATAATATACCTCAAAGAAAAAAGATAAAAAAATAAAAAAATAAATAATTTATTCTAATACCTGTTTAATAAAAAATGTTAATTTATTTTTTTACAAAATAAAAATTTCAATTATTTAAAATTACAATATTAAAAAATCTCTGGTTAATTCTAAAAATTCATTAGTATAGGATAAATCTTCATTTCTAATAGTTAAACTTTTTGTTTCTACGGGGAAAATTAATTTTTTTTCTAAACACAAGACTATCCTGGAAATATTTTTATTAACACGTGGTATGATGTTTATCTGTTTAGAAGGAAAGAGATAATAATCTCTTGCAATTTTTATCAGTGTATTATAAGAATTAAATGATATTATAATCCATAGTTTACCATTTTGAGTCAATAGATGAGAAGCAGAAGACAAAAAATTAGAAAAATTCATATAAGTAGTATGCTTAGCAATATAATTTTTAGTATTTATAGATTTATAATCTTCTAAATAAAAAGGTGGATTAGAAACGATCAAATCAAAATTTTGATTAGTAACTAGAGCAAATTTTTCTAGTGAAATATTATATGCAGCGAGCCTATTAGACCATTTACAATTCCTAAAATTATAATTAACCTGCTCTATAGAGTATTTATCAATATCAATAGCTACTATGTTAGCATTAATATTGGTCTGAGCTAGCATAATAGATATATAACCTGCCCCACAGCCAATTTCTAAAATATTACGATAATTATTATTTGGGACTAATGCACCTAGTAATACTCCATCTGTATTGACCTTCATCGTAGATGAATGGTCATAAATGGTAAATTGCTTAAAATAAAATGGTTTATTTGAGCTCATAAAATTCGGAAAGCTGCTCTGGTAAATTCACAAAAACAATTTTTCTTTTCCAATCAATATTATGAATATATTCAGGGATTAATTGAATAAAAATAGTTTTATCATTTCTAGCCACTTCTAATTGAGTAGCAGTGCTTTTTAATATACCTACTACATTACCTATGCGACCCCAATGAAGATCTATTACATCAAAATTCATTAATTGCTCTGGGGAGTCATAGAAGCTGAGATCATTGAGAATAATATGTTTTTTGATAGCAAATATTTTAGTATTAGCGAGTTTTTCAGCCACATTTATGTTGTCAATTAATTGAAATTTAACTAAATAAAAATCATCAGATCTTTCCTCATATTCTTCAATAACAAGAGGTACATAGCAGTAGTCCCAATATGCGAAAATAGCATTAGATTTTTTAAAATCTATATTTGCAAAAAAATTGGAATTAATGATCACATGACCATTAATTCCAAAGGGTTTTACGATTTTCCCGATATCTATCAGAGAATTTTTATCTGGGAAAAACATGAAATAAAAGACTAATTTTCTTCAGCTTCTTCAGTAGTTCCTTCTGAAGTAGCAATTTTTTCAGTAGCTTTTTGAGCTTGAGCAGCTAATCTTTCAGCTAATAATTGTTCTCTTTTAATTCTAACTTGTTTTTCGTGCTCAAGGCGTTGTTGACTAATTTGTTTTTCTTTTAATAGCTTAGCTTCTTTAGCTTTATTAATGCGTTGTTCTTTTTCTTTAAGCCATTGTTCAAATTTTTGTTCTGCTTGCTCTTCTGTGAGAGCACCTTTTTGTATGCCTTTCCATAGATGAAACTTTAGCATAACGCCTTTATGAGACAATAATGACTTAGCGGTATCGCTAGGTTGAGCCCCTACTTTTAACCAGTATAAAGCACGATCAATATCTATTTCGATGGTTGCAGGATCAGTTAAAGGATCATAATATCCTAATCTTTCTATAAACCGCCCATCTCGTGGTGCTCTACTATCAGCTACTACTATTGTATAAAATGGCTGATGTTTTTTCCCTCTACGTTGTAATCTGATTCTTGTTGACATAAATTTAAATTATATTTTTTTATGATTTTAGTTTGCAAAATTCGTAAAAAATTTTTATATAAAAAAATTAACATTAAATAATTATTTTTAAGTGTTAAAAAATAAAATAATAAATACTTTTGAATGTGTAAATGTGTGCATTAAATATCAAATAATATTTAGAATTGTAAATATAATTAGCAAGTTAATTACTATAAAAAACTTGTCAAAGACTTGAATATTTTATTTTAACTAGGTAATAAAAATTTCTTGAAATGCTTGCTGAACAGTATACAGAATATTTTCTTTATCATACTTGAGCATATGTTTTAGCTCCTCTACACTACCGTGCTCCACAAATTGGTCAGGTACACCTAATCCTATATGTTTGCAATAAATATTATTTTTAATTAAAAAATCTGATATTGTCGCAGACAATCCATACATCGTACCATCTTCTATAGTAATAATAATTTTATGCTGTTTACACAATTCTGATAAAGTTTCTTTATCTAGTGGTTTTAAAAAACGCAGATTTACATGCGAAGGATTTAAGCCTAATTTTTCAAATTCTGGATAGAGCTCTACTACATCGTATCCGGGTTTTCCAATAGAAATGATAAGAACTTTTTCTCCTTTTTTTCTTATATCAGCCTTACCAATAGGTAAAAGCTCCATAGGGATGTCACAATTAGAATATTCTGCTATAGCTTTAGGGTATCTAATGGCAAAAGGCCCTTTTCTATAATTATAAGCAGTAAACATTAGATTACGTAACTCTATGCAATCAATAGGGGAAGATATTATCATGTTAGGTATCAAATTTAGATATGCTAAATCAAAGATTCCCTGGTGTGTTTTGCCATCTTCACCTACTAAGCCAGCTCTATCTATGCCAAAGATGACAGGAAGATTTTGTAGAGCAACATCATGAATTATTTGATCATAAGCTCTTTGTAAAAAAGTGGAATAAATCGTTGTGAAAGGTATCAACCCTTGTGCCGCTAATCCTGCCGAGAAAGTAACTGCATGCTCCTCTGCTATGCCAACGTCAAAAACTCTATCAGGATATTTAATATACATGATGTCTAGAGAAGAACTTGATAGCATAGCTGGTGTAACAGCAACAATTTTTTCATCCATATTAGCTAATTCTAAAAGTGTTTTTCCATAAACATCCTGATATCTGACAGGAGCACCTTTTTTAATATTACTAAATAGTTCTCCTGTAACGGGATCAAATTTACCTGGGCTATGAAATACGACTTTATTTTTCTCTGCTGGTGGATATCCTTTGCCTTTTTGGGTCAAAACATGTAATATTTTAGGCCCAGGAATATCTTTTAAATTATTTAATATTCTTATTAATTGATCTATGTCATGACCATTTATTGGGCCGAAATATCTGAGATTGAAAGATTCGAAAAAATTTGAATGTTTAAATAAACTATTTTTTATAACCGACGCAGTTTTATTAAATAAATTTCTTATAAAAGTTTCTTTAAATTGCTCGTAAGCAGTATTTTTTAGTTGGTTATATGATTTGGATGCTATGAGATTTGTGAAATAATTTTTCAATGCACCTGTTCCTTCATCTATAGAGATGTTATTATCATTATATATAATTAGTATATTAGCGTTAGTATCACCAGCATGATTCATAGCTTCATAAGCCATGCCACCAGTCATACTACCATCTCCTATAACAGCTATAAAGTTGTTTGTGCTATTAGGATTTAAATTTTTATCTGCTAAAGCCATGCCCAGTGCTGCTGAAATACTTGTGCTGGCATGACCTGTACCAAAAGCATCATGTATGCTTTCATC
>LUZL01000080.1 GCA_001603615.1 Bacteroidales bacterium Bact_20
GCATAATTAAAAACTAATTTTATTTTTATTTTTAAGATTATATTCATAATCTTTACGTTGATCTCTATATCTGGGATTCATACCTTCGCATTTCATAGTTTTATTTTTAAATCTAAAAGAAAATCCCACATTGATGACTGAATACCAATCATTAGTCGAAGGATCTCCACGCCATTTATCTATATTACTTCTATTCAATTCACCACTATTAGATAGATTTGGATCAGACAGATAAGGTGCTATAGGGTCTATCTGAGAAGCTAAAACTAAAGGATCTGGATAAGTAGTGCTCACATCATCAATATAATCGGTGAAAGTATAACGCATTCCCCACTCCAAATGACAAATAAAAGTTTCTGTCAAAGCAATTTTAACGCCTATACCCATTGGAATAGCAAAACTATTGAGAGAATAAGGTTTACGATCTGGATAAAAAGTAGTACCTTGCCCCTCTGTGCCCATCGGTTGTAAATCTACCCATTCATCATTATATCTCGCTTGTGGATTATAATAAAACCAATTAATACCTAAGAATAAATATGGAGTAAAAAAGTGTTTGTTAGTACCAGGACGAAATTTATAATAATTAATCTCTCCTACTACACCTACTTCTAAAATTTGCGATCTAAAATGTAAATTCCTCTCTGGATAATAGTTTAATAAACTATCTGTAGCTCTCACACTACCATAATTACCAAAAAGCCTTACACTCAAATAATCTTTATAATTATATCTATAATACAGCCCACCCTCTGGACGAGTAAAATAAAAATGGTAATAAGGATTCAAATCTCCAATATAATACATACCGCCAGCACTGATGCCTACTTCATTACGCTGCCCATAAGCACTGATAGTGTGTATAAGAACAATAAGTATTATAAACCATTTTTTCATAATAGCAATATAACGACTAAAAAGTCAAAAAATTATAATGTGCAAAGTTAATGGAAAAAATAAATATTTTTGTATTGAATTATGCTTTTAATAAATAACTAAGTTATTATTGTTAATGTATCATTATTTACTTTTTTGTCAGCCACACAAAAAAGCAACAAAAAAATCACCACATTTGCTGCATTCTATTATTACAAAAACTTTTAGCAAAATTTATTATCTAAACACCTAATTCAATTTTTTTTAATTGAAATAAATTGAAAATAATCAAAACTTATAAGTTAATCTCATATAATTGACAAGAATTCGAATTTTTAGTAATAAAAATTGCTTTATCATTAAAGGCACTAATATGAAGAAATAAATCATCATTTTGAGTATTGATACTATCACCTAAATTTTCTGCGATATCTAATGAACCATCATCCATAATAGTAGTATAAAAAATATCAAAATTATTTTTGTCTAATGTAGTGCTACGACTAAAGAATAATGTTAATCCATCATTCATAATAAATGGAGTTATTTCATCTGCTGCAGTATTGACTACTGAACCCAAATTTCTAGGATTAGACCATTTGCCTGATCCTAAATATTCTACTTCATAAATATCATAACCACCAAAACCACCAGCTCTATCACTAGCAAAATAAATTTTTTGTTTATCATAGGTAAAAGAACCAAATGTCTCATTAGCATCAGTATTAAAAGGTAAAAAATCATATTGTACTATCTCTCCATTTACTATTTTCATACTATAAATGTCTATAGAATTTTTATTTTTTACGGAGATTAAAAATACACCATTAATGTTTATATTTAAATTACTCACATTATAAATTTGACGATGATTATTTGTATCATCAGTCATAGTATATACTATGAATTGAGCTTTTGCAATATCATCTATATAACAATGTGTAATATCACATTTGATGCACAATAAATATTTAGAATCGCTACTGAAACCCAAAGGGATGATATTTCCTGAAGTCGAAGAGTCCAACATTTTAACGTTTTCATTTTCACTTATATTCGAATTATTATAAGGATAGCTGATATTAATAAAAGCAGCTAATGAAAGCAATAAGAATGTTTTAGTCAAATACATCATTTTTTGGTTATAAAATTACAAAATATTAATAACCACCTGCAAATAATTTTATAAATATTAGACTACAAATAATATTTTGATATTTATCACTATTATAAATTAGATTAAAAAAAAATCATAGAGTCTATTACTAAATGCCAAAAGAAAAATTATTCATAATTTTGAAAAAAAATAATATGGAAGGAAGAATAATTGATTTAAAGAAAAAATTTGAAGAAAATCTTAATAATACAGTATCTTTTTTAAATAAGGAATTGGTAAAAATACGTACTGGCAAAGCACACCCATCTTTGTTTGATGGAATAAAAATAGATTATTATGGTAACCAGACACCACTCAACCAAGTAGCTAGCATAAACATACCTGATGCTAAAACAATAGTTATACAACCTTGGGACAAATCTGCATTATCAGTTATAGAAAAAGCTATCTTAAATGCTAACTTAGGTTTCACACCTATTAATAATGGTGAAATAATTAGAATAAATATACCTCAACTAACAGAAGAACGCCGCAAAGAATATGTGAAATTAGCAAAAATGGAAGGCGAAAAAGCTAAAGTATCCGTCAGGAATATTCGTAGAGACTATTTAGAAAAACTTAAAAAATTAGAAAAAGAAGGTGTGCCCGAAGATGAAATTAAAAAAAGTGAAAAAGAATTTCAAGACATTGTAGATAATGCAATGAAGCAAATAGATTCTTTAATAGAATTAAAAGAAAAAGAAATTTTGCAAATATAAAATAATTTAATTAGGCTAATAATAAATAACTAAAATATAGGAATATATCAGTACTAGTTATATTTCTTATAGGTTTAATTTGATTTATTAAAAAAAATTTCATTTTAAAACTTTTCTTTTTCAGCTACAAAAAGAAAAGTTACAAAAGAAAAGTCTCCGCTGGGGAAATGATTTGATAAAACTACGCAATCATCCATTGGGGTTTACAAACTCGCAAGCTAAAGCTTGCTCAAACAGTGTAAACCCTTATACCTCACACTGCTTGCTTGTTTTATTGCAAATCTTTTCCCAATGCGGGTTTTATTATAGTAAAAAAATTAATTTTGGCGTATTCTATTATTATAAAAATTAAAATGGGTTGTAGCAGACTCGAACTGCTGGCCTCATGCCTGTCAAGCATGCGCTCTAAACCAACTGAGCTAACAACCCTTTTTTATATTTTTTTGCAAAAATAAAAATAAAAATTGAATTTTTTTTTGCAATTTTGCCAAAAAAAGTGTGGAATATTTTAGGACAATTATTACATCTTAGTATTACTGATATTATAGATATAGTGCTGGTAGCATGGATAATATATGAATTTTACATGCTCATACGTGGTACTATAGCATTTACAGTATTTCTAGGAATAATATTAATCGTAGTCGTATATCAAGTTGTTAATATTTTTCATTTACCCATGTTCAGTGCTTTTCTTGGTCAATTCATCAGTGCTGGCATAATAATGTTAATTATAGTTTTCCAAAATGAGATAAAACGTTTTTTATCAATGATAGGTGCTCCACTAGGTAAAACTAGAATTTTTAAAACAAATGAGAGAAGACGTTTTTTATTTTTCAAATTACCTAATTACGATGTCAGCGAAAAAGCTAGTGAAATCATAGAAGCCGCATTACATTTGTCTCATGAAGGCTTTGGAGCATTGATAGCAATAGAAAAAAATACAGCTTTACAAGATATCATTTCTACTGGCATCATTATTAATGCAGAGGTAAATAGGAAATTGATAGAAACTATTTTTTATAAAAATACTCCTCTACATGATGGTGGCATGATCATTCGCAAAGATACTATAGTGGCTGCCCGTACAATTTTCCCTTTAGCTGAAGAAACTAAATTTAACGACCTTTATCCATCTCTAGGTACTAGACACAGAGCAGCTATAGGCTTAAGTGAACAATCTGATGCAGTCATCATCGTCGTTAGTGAACAAAATGGAGCAATTTCTGTAGCTTATCAAGGTATTTTGTATTATAATCTAAATACTATAGAATTCCAAAATAAATTACTATCACTTATTTAATACATTTTTACATTTTTTTAATTTTATGTCTAACAATGATTTAACCGGTAAAATAATTGAAAATATTTTAGTAGAAGGATTCGCCTCGGATGGTAAATGTATCATCAAAGATAATAATAAAGTAGGATTAATATCTAAAGTAGCACC
>LUZL01000081.1 GCA_001603615.1 Bacteroidales bacterium Bact_20
ACTGGTTTGCCATATCTAGGAGTTACTGGTTTACCATCTACTATAGCGTCCATCCATGTGAGAGCATATCCTGGTAATTTAGCATTTATCAAACCATCATCACTCATCCATATTCCTTTGGCCTCACCATTACGATAACCATAAAGTATTGATTTCAAATCATCTTTGTAGAAACGCCATATTTTCATTGGTGTCTCTTTAGTAAATAGTTGGTATTGTTGCAAAGTCCAAAATAGCCATAGCGAAGTATCGGCAGAGTTTATAGCTACACGTTGCTGTTTACCTACATTAGGAAGTAATGGACCTTTTTTATCAGCTAATAGAGAATCTATAGCTTTTTTGCATAAATCATATTTACCAGTTACTAATGTCAATCCTGGTAAAGAAATCAGAGTATCGCGTCCCCATCTTCCAAACCAATGATAGCCAGCTTTTATTTCTACATCATTACCACGTTGTATAATAAACTGCTCTGCAGAATTAACTAAATTATTTTCGTAACTATTTCGTGGTATTCTATTTTTTAGTTCATTATTAAATAACCTTTTTAGCATATTAGGGGTAGTCTCTGATAACCCAGCACTAATTATGACACTTTCATTTTTTTTAATAGGAAATTCGAAATATCCTGGTACAAGTAAATCTTCGTGTCCATCGTAACCACGTTCTAGCTCTTTTCTATATTCAATATTATAATACCAATCTGGTGCATGGACATATTTTGCTTCTTTAGAAATTTGAATGTACAATGGGCTATAACCTAGGTATAGTTTCATCATAATACCATTTTCGCATTCTTCATAATTTTTATTTGCATACATGTTTGCTTTACTGAGAGTATGGTAATTTCTAAAAGCTAAAAATGGTTTTATACGTAATAATGTGTCACTATGAGCATCTAAAAGTGTATATTTGATGAGAACCCTATCTTCTTTATTAATAAATAATAGTTGTTTAGATAAAACTACACCTCCTACGTGGTATATAAGTGTAGGGATCGGCTCACTATGGAACTCCTCTATATATTTATGACCCTTAGGATAATAAACAGCACCAGGATATTGGTGAATACCAATATTAAACTCTGCTTCATGCTGTATAATGCTCTCATCTACAGCAGATAATAAAACATGTAAATCATCATCTAATTGTGGTTGTGGAGATACTAATAAACCATGATATTTTCGCGTATTGCAATAAATAATGGTAGTGCTCGCATATGATCCTGCTCTATTAGCCCTTATAATTTCTCTATTTAGTGAAAACTCTAAATTTACAAGCTGCTGTTTATCAAATGATAAATAACTCATACTTAATAGTATATTTTATGCAAAGTTAATAAAAATTTATCAATTAATAAAATAAATATGTTATTTTAATGTAAATTAATTGTTATTTATTATTTTTTTTAATAATTTTCTTTAGTAACTTATTGTAAAAATAGACTTAATATATTTGAATTTTCTCATAGATCTATTTCATAGATTCTTACGAAAATAAAGATAAACATTTCGGTAATGGTAGATTTGTAAGAAATATTTTTGAAAAAATTCTTCAAACTCAAAGTGATAGAATAGCTAGATTAGATAATATAACTTCTAATGACCTTATTTTAATTACTAAAGAAGATATTCAAAATGTAATCAATACTACAAACCCAAATAAACCTCAGGAAAGAAATACATTGGGCTTTAAACCAAAAAATTGATATTTTTTATTTATCTCCTGTTTCCTCATTCTTTATTAATTTTGAAAATTAATTTTCAAGATTATGAAAGTATTTACAAAAATAAAAGAGCTACAGGAATATTTAGCAGATCAAAAACATCCAATAGGTTTCGTACCTACTATGGGAGCTCTCCACCAAGGACATTTGTCTTTGTTAGAACATTCTAAAAAAGACAATCAGACCACAGTAGTGAGCATTTTCGTAAATCCTGTACAATTCAATGATAAAAACGATTTTGATAAATATCCTCGTTTATTAGATGATGATCTAAACCTTTTAGAAACTTATAATTGTGATGTAGTCTTCGCCCCTAGTGTAGATGAGATGTATCCAGAGCCTCCAAAAGAGAGCTATGATTTTGGTTATTTAGACAAAATCTTAGAGGGAGCATACAGACCTGGACATTTCAATGGGGTAGCTATTGTAGTTAATAGATTATTCCATATTGTTAAGCCAGATAGAGCATATTTCGGTAAAAAAGATTACCAGCAATACATAATAATTAAAGAGTTAGTAAAACAACAAAATTTACCTATAGAGATAATAGCAGTGCCAATAGTGAGAGAAGCAAGTGGGCTAGCAATGAGTAGTCGCAATCTCAGACTAGGTGAAAATGAATTACAAGTAGCTCCAGAGATATACAAAGCCCTGACCTTAGCTAAAAATTTATCTCGTAATAAATCTATTAATGAAGTGAAACAAGCTGTGATAGACCATCTAAGGCGATTTCCAGATTTCAGAATAGAATATGTAGAGATCGTAAATGCAGAAAATCTAAAACCTATAAATGATTGGGATGAAGGCAATCCAATCATTCTAATAGCAACGTGGCTGGGCGATGTGAGATTGATAGATAATATGGAATTATTTTAAGAATGTAATTTATATAATTAGGCGTTTAATAAATAACTAAATTATTAGTATTAATGTAATAGTAATAACATTTTAATTATATTTTACTTTTTTGTCAACTACACAAAAAAGTAACAAAAAAAGTCTCCGCGGGGGAAATGATTTGATAAAACATACGCAATCATCCATTGGGGTTTACAAACTCGCAAGCTAAAGCTTGCTCAGACAGTGTAAACCCTTTTGTCCTAAACGGCTTGCTTGTTTTATAACAAATCATTTCCCAATGCGGTATTGCAGTATTATTGCAAGATAAAAATCAATATTGTTGTATTCAATTGTTACAAGAATTTTGTGAAAAAATATATTATCTAAGCACCTTTTTCAATTAATTTATTATATTCTGACATTAAAAATTCTAACATTTTATTTATGGCTTGTGAACGATGACTTATGGTATTTTTCTCATCTAAGTTCATTTCAGCAAATGTCTTATCATATCCATCTGGTACAAAAATAGGATCATAACCGAAACCATTATTGCCGCGAGGATGATGAATTATTTTCCCATTTACTACTCCTTCGAAATAGTAAATTTCGTCATTAATGATGAGACAAATTACGGTTCTAAATCTAGCACTTCTATCTTCTATCCCGTTCAACTCATTCAATAATTTATTAATATGTGGTTCAAAATTTTTTAATCCAATACCTGCATATCTAGCCGAATAAACACCTGGTCTGCCATTCAAAGCGTCCACTTCTAGTCCAGAGTCATCTGCAAAAACTGGTTTTTTGTAAATTTGATATATAGCATTAGCTTTTAAAAAAGCATTTTCTTTAAATGTACTACCAGTCTCTGGAATTTCTTCTAAAAAGCCAACATCAGTCAAACTCAATATTTTAATTTTTTCACCGACAAGATTTTGTATTTCTCGCACTTTACCTTGATTATGTGTAGCAAAGATCAATTCCATTTTTTTAGCAAAAATAAAAAATTTAACTATTTAAAAAAAATTTCAGAATTTTGTAAAAATTAATAATTATGAAAAAGACAGTAAATATTGTTAGAATATTAATAGGAGCAGTTTTTGTATTTTCAGGTTTTGTGAAAGCTGTAGATCCTTGGGGTTTCCAGTTTAAACTAGAAGATTATTTTATTGCATTTAATTGGGATTTTTTCATTCCTTTTGCACTTATCCTTGCTATATTAATACCAGCAGCAGAATTTATAATAGGATTTGCATTATTAATAAACCTGAAACCTAAATACGCTATTTGGGGCTCACTGATATTCATGGCTTTCTTCTTACCACTTACTCTATATTTAGCTATTACAAATGCAGTATCTGACTGTGGATGCTTCGGAGATGCTATTAAGCTAAGCAATTGGAATACTTTTTATAAAAATATAATTATCACAGCTGCGATAATATTTGTGATTTGGCAAAGAAAATACCTGAAATCTTGGTTAAAAAATACTATAGAATGGATAATAA
>LUZL01000082.1 GCA_001603615.1 Bacteroidales bacterium Bact_20
GTCCTACCCATAGGGCGAACTTCTTTTTCATTAAATCTAACAGCTTTGCCTTCGCTAGTAGCTACAAATATTTCTGAATTACCATGAGTGAGTGCTACCTGCAATAGATCGTCATCATCCTGTATACCCAAAGCTATGATACCGCTACTACGTGGACGTGCATAGAAGGACAAACTGGTCTTTTTAATTATTCCTTTAGTTGTAATGAAAATAACATAGTCATCCTTGATAGCATCTGGATTATCTAAATTTTTAGTATTAATAATAGTTTGAATCTTATCATCAGCATCTATAGCTATTAAGTTTTGAATA
This sequence comes from Bacteroidales bacterium Bact_20, assembly GCA_001603615.1. GTDB lineage: Bacteria > Bacteroidota > Bacteroidia > Bacteroidales > DTU049 > DTU049. The sequence continues at coordinate 313 of LUZL01000082.1, forward strand.
GGTTTGCCTTTAGCATTGCGAGCGGCTTCTGGGATTTCAAAAACTCTCAACCAATATACTTTAGCTTTTTTAGTAAATAGGAGCAAATAGTCATGATTAGTAGCTATATATATATTTTCTATAAAATCTTCATTTCTTATATCAGAAGCTATTTTTCCTTTACCACCTCTATTTTGGCTACGATAATCTGTAAGTTTAGTACGTTTAATATACCCCATATGAGATATAGTAATCACTACTGGTTCATCAGCTATCAGATCTTCTATACGAACATTTTTGCCATGGACATCTATCTCTGTGCGAGTTTTATCATTATATTTTTCTTTGATTTCTAAAAGTTCATCTTTTATTATTTTCATTTGTAAATCTACATTACTCAAAATGTCTTTTAGATAAGCAATTTTTTTCATCAATTCATCATATTCACTTTGTAGTTTATCGCGTTCTAATCCTGTCAATGTTCTCAATCTCATATCTACTATGGCAGTAGCTTGTATATCTGAAAAATCGAAACGTTCTATTAAATTTGTTTTAGCTATATCTACAGTTTCACTAGCTCTGATGATAGCTATTACCTCATCTATGAAGTCTAAAGCCTTTAATAAACCTTGTAATATATGAGCTCTTTTTTCAGCTTCATTAAGTTCAAATTTAGATCTGCGTATGACAACTTCGTGTCTATGCTCTACATAATAATGAATTAACTGAATAAGGTTTAAAGTCTCTGGTTTACCATTAACAAGAGCAATATTATTAATACTAAAAGAAGATTGTAAAGGACTAAATTTATATAAAGAATTCAGAATTACATTAGCATTAGCATCACGACGTAGATCTATAACTATGCGGATACCTTCTCTATTAGATTCATCACGTATATCGGTGATGCCATCTATTTTCTTAGTTTCTACTAATTCAGCTATTTTTTGAACAAGATCGCTTTTATTTACTTGATATGGGATGCTAGAGATTATAATTTGTGATTTATTATTATTTTCTACAAACTCAGCTTCGCCACGTACGACTACTCTGCCCCTTCCAGTTTTGTATGCTTCTATCACTCCATCTATGCCATAGATAATGCCACCAGTTGGGAAATCAGGTCCTTTAATGTAATTCATTAATTCCTCGACAGTGATATTTCTATTGTCTATATAAGCCACGATAGCGTCTACTACTTCACCTAGATTATGAGGTGGCATATTAGTAGCCATACCTACAGCGATACCAGATGCACCGTTGAGAAGTAAATTGGGGATTTTAGCAGGTAATACAGTAGGTTCAGTCAGAGAATCATCAAAATTATTTTGAAAATCTACTGTATCTTTATCTAAATCTGCAAGCATCTCCTCAGCTAGTTTAGTGAGCCTAGCTTCAGTATAACGCATAGCTGCAGGGCTATCACCATCTATAGAGCCGAAATTACCTTGTCCTTCTACTAATGGATAACGCATTGACCAAGGCTGAGCTAAACGTACCATAGCATCATAAACAGAAGAATCACCATGAGGATGATATTTACCTAATACCTCACCTACAATACGAGCGCTTTTTTTAGTGGCTTTATTAGAAGCTAAGCCTAACCCATCCATACCATATAAAACTCGTCTATGTACTGGCTTTAGTCCATCGCGTACATCTGGCAGAGCTCTTGATACTATTACAGACATAGAATAGTTAATATAGGCAGTCTTCATGTGCTCCTCTATATTAATATCAAAAATCTGCCCTCCTTCTTGTGTTAATTCATTTTCATTATCCATCATAAAATATAGTTAAATTATTTGCAAATTTACAAAAAAATATATGAAAAAACAAACAAATTAAGAAGGATGTTTCGTGGTAAAATCTTAAATTTATTTAACTACACAAGACATATAAATCATCTCGTTTAGGGATACACATTATTGGTATTTCAGCTTTTTTTATTAAATCTTTCTCACTAGGTCCTAGGATATAATCTATAGCTCCCCAATATTTATTTACCATTATTAGGTATAAACCTACTTGGTCTATAGTAGCTAAAGATATGCTACTCTGCTCAATAGTATAAACAGTGAAATCGGTATCAATGATGGAATAATTCAAATTTAATTTATCATAAAGCTGTGTAAGGCTAGTAAAATTGCTCATAATTCCGAGTTTGTAGTTCTGATCTTTGACTTTGGGTTTGTAAATTTTAATTTGGCTATTAGCTATTCTAGCAAAATATGATCCCCAGAGGATTTTTTCTTTTTCTTCTTTTTCGAAATTCATTGCAAAAGCGATACTATCTAATGACATAATAGAAGCATTATTAGGTATGAGGATTAATGGGACTCTGCTATTACGGAAAAAATGTAGAGTTTGAGAAATATTGCCTCCTAGACTAGTCCTATTGCCCAAATAACTAACGACAAAGAAGATAGCTTCGTATTTAGAGCTAGCTTGTAGGAGCCACTCTTTTATTGGCATATCTAATTGCAATCCTATAGTAGAGATTTTAAATTCTAGAGTAATATAGTTGATAAGTTTTCTCAATACTTCTTTATCATATTCTGGTGGTGCACATAAAGTGAGCTGAGCTCCGAAACTTTTAGCATAGATAATAGACTGAGTCAGGGCTATGGGAGAGAAATATTTTTCATTAATTATTAAAAATACTTGCCAATTTCTCTCAATAGAAGGCTCTTTGATCTCATAATACCATTCTGGCAATGTTAATGGATAAATAGCTTGGTTTTCCATTCTTGTTCTTTTGTTTTAATAATTACCAGATATATCCCTGTAGTGAAATCTTGTGTAGATATTTTCTCAAAATTATTAGTTATTTTTTTTGTTAATACTAATGAGCCCTTCTCATCAAATATACTAATGATGCCATTATTATCTGGAAGCTGTATATTAAACTCATACATTGCTGGATTTGGATAAATTATTGGCTCTTGAGTGAGAAACAAATCAGAATTATTTATATTATTATAGATACTAAGTCCACTCTGATAATTATTAATAAGCTGATGGTAATTTTTAGAAAATATAAAAATAAAAGACAATTGCAGTGAGTCTAAAAAATTAATGCTTAGTGGACCAGTTTTCACTAAAACAGAAACGTCATTGCCATAACTTTGATTACCAGCCATATTTCTCTCACTAGTTATACACATTTTTTTCTCTACATCAGTGAATCCATCGTAAATATTGATAGAGCCATCAGCCCCATTATTATCTAATGCATAAATACTATAAGGTAAATCCGTCAATAAACCAATGCCAGCAAAATAATTGGAGTCTATATCAAAAGTTATAGCACCACGAATAGAATTTTCTTTGATAGTTTTATTCCCTTTATCTCCTATGTCCCAATCTGCATATATTCCAAAATAGAAGTCTTCAATATTATCATAAGCAATATTTTTTATTTTATAATCTATAATAAAAAAATCTTGATCTATACCTGCAATGTAGCAATAAGAGTTTTGTCTAATGTCAATGCCAATAGGTAAAAAACTCAGAGAATCATTATAACTACACACTATATTTCTAGTAAAATTAGAATTATTTATGTAGGAATAAATTTCATTTTTAACCTTAAAGCTATTTTTTAATTGATCAGAGGCACCATAAATATTATCTGAGATTCTACCATCAGCAGTAGCTGCTATTATACCAATAGCACTAGATAA
>LUZL01000083.1 GCA_001603615.1 Bacteroidales bacterium Bact_20
GGCATTTGCAGTTTTATTAATTTTTTCTTTATAAATGTCTTGTCCTAATATATTTTTAATTGTTATTATACCAGTTTGTTCATTATTAAAATTAATTTTCACAAAATCACTAGCTGGATTTGGCAATATAGAAAAACTAGCTCCATTATAATCTGCAACACTATTGTCATGCAGAGTAGTGAATGATCTAATATCAGAAATAGCTTCGTCTCTCACGTGTTTTGCTTTAATCTGCCAATAGTATGTTTTATTGTATAATAAATATAAATCACGCAAAGGATAAACATATTTTGTAAGTTGATTATATAATGTATCTGTTGGATCTATAGTAACTATTTTAGCATTAGATAAATCGTTCAAAGTATCGTAATAAATCATGTATTGATTAGCAGCATAAATGGGAGACCATTGTAAGGAGCCAGATATAGGATCTACATCGGTTGCATTATCTATAGGAGTAAGTAGTTGCACCTTATCTATAGTTTTAAATTTATATACTGGACTCCAATCTGAAGTATCTAGGCTATGGTAATATCTAATTTTCCAATAACAATCCTTGTTAAATTTCAAAGCCCCAGTTCTTATAGCAACTGTAGTATCATACTTAACAGGAGTGGTCTGAATTTTAGTAATTTTTATCTGTAAGCTATCAAAAGGGTGGTAGAAATATATTGAAAAACTACTATCTTCGGACAATAATAGTTCACCACCATTACTTCCCCATATAGCATGAATTTTTATAGAATCGCCAGGGATGAAATTTGTATATTCATTCACCGGGAATTTCGGTATAATATCAGTACTGTATTTTGTAGTAAAAGTTCTAATAGCTGACCAATCTGAACTATCTAAATCATGGTAAGCTTTTACTCTCCAGTAATATTTTTGACCATACATTAATCTATTAAAATTTTTAGAATCACTTAAAATCTCTGAATATTCTTGCATTAAACTACTACTAAAATCTCCAGCAGTGTCTAACTGAACTAAATATTTAGAACCTGGTATAGTATCCCATTGTACAGTAATCAAAACTGGAGCCTTCCCTATATTATCTAAAGGGCTAACTAAAGTAGGTGCTCCTTTAGTACTAAAAGTCCATACATCACTCCATGGTGAATATTGATTAATAGCATTCTTGGCTCTTACTCTCCAATAATAAGTAGTGCCATACATTAAATTACTAATACTATATGCAGAATAAGAGGTCGGAATAGTCCTAAGCAAAGATGAATTAAAACTAGCACTAGTGTCTAATTGAAGCTCATATGAGACAGCACCACTTACACTTGTCCAATCCATATCAAATTTTACATTTAAATTAACAGAATTATTAGCAGGTAATAATAGTGTAGGGGCCACAATTTTATCCTGTGCAGCAATACTTGTTAAAATTCCTAGGATTATTAATCCAAAAATTAAAATTCTTTTCATATTATTATTTTTTATTCTTTTACAAATTTAGAACTATACATTTTGTCTTTGCTTTGACAAGTAATAATATAAGTGCCATTATTTAGAGTATTTACAGGTATTTGTATAGTAGGATTTGAATTATCACTAATTAATTTAACATAAACAAGTTGTCCATTCATATTATAAATGCTAACAGTAAATGGTTTATTCCCCATTTGATTATTAATATATATATAATCTGTTGCAGGGTTTGGATAAACAAATAAATTATTATTTTCAGTTACAAAGTCATCTATAGACACTACACGATATTTATAATTGGCGAAAATACCCCTACCATGAGTAGCAGCATAGATAACACCATAATTTGGTGTACCATATGTATAAAAATTTTGTTGTGTAAGCATATATACTGGCAAATTGCCCATGCCTTCATTATCTGCACTCCAAGAAGGGGAGGTAAGAGATATATTGTCAGTCGTATAAATACCATATTCTGTTCCCAACAAAATAATATTAGGATTTTCTTTCACTATTAAAGAAGCATATACTGGATATTTAGGTAAATTGCCAGTTTTATTAGTAAAAGTTGGTGAATCGCTAGTAGCATTGGTAGAATAAAAGACATAAGTTGTAGCATTATAACCACCTGCAGTTACAATCACTTTATTTGGGTCATCAGGATTTACTGAGATAGAAGTTATAGGTCTATTAGAAATGTTATATATCTGATCTGTAGCTACTACAGAGTAAATACTACGATTATCAGCAGATAAGCTATCTTTAGCATTTAATAAATTGGAAATTCTATACACTTTGCCGTTACTAGTACCTACAAATAAATAATTATTATCGCTACTAATAGCCATACATTGTGGGTATTCAGATTGATTAGCAGTTGTAGCTATCCTATACCATTTAGGAGCTCCTGAGTAATCATGTAATCCACAAGTCATCCATATAGAACCTCTCAATCCAACAAATAAATTAGCATATAAATAATCTTGCACTTTTATAGAATCACCAGGTGCTAAAGCAGAAGTTAATGTATCATATAAGAATAAACTACTTGTAGGGCTTTTAACCATTATTACATCACCTGCATTTAAAGTTGTATCATTTAAATTTACAAAAGTTACACTATCAGTAGTATTAAAATCATAACCTTCTTTTAGAAGTATAGGTGCTAGATAAGAAGAAAAAGTATTTGCTCCCATATCACCACCACCTAATTGTTTGATATTTGCAAGTAATCCTGATGAGAAAAATGTTTGTGCATTACCACCAAATTCATTAGATCTATATATTTCACCATATGGATAGGAACCGATGATCATCCTTTTATCTAAATTAGACATGGCTACATATCCACCAGTGCCGTATAAAAATGTTACAGCTTTAGTAGAATCTATGGTTTGTCTAGGTAATAAAACTGTACCATTATTATTAGTACCACCCATCAGCTGATTATAAGAATTAGCTGCAATAGTAAAAAATTGTGAAGTTACATAATTTCTATTGGCATTTGTAAATGTGAAAATATTATAAGTAGGATCTTTGATAGCTTTAAAAATACCACCATCATTTGCTATATATACCAGCCCTTCCACATTTGGATCAAAGACAATTTTGTGTTGATGTGAATGTAAATATAATAAACTAGTCTCATCTAATCCGTAAGAAGATATTCTTTCCCAATTACCACCATAATAATATTCCCATAAATCTATGCCTCCCATCAATATATGATTGGGATTATGTGGGTCTACAGCTAAAGCGCATGCATAAAAACCTTGTTGATTAAATGGATAAAAGTTTGAGCTATTACCAGGACCTATTAACTCCCAATTGGCTCCACCATCACTAGATCTATATGCTCCACCTAAATTACCATTATTATCAATTATAACAGCATAAATAATATTGGAGTTAGTAGGCATTACAGCTATTTCTATTCTAGAAACTACATTTCCCCAAGGATTTGGAAGCTGAACAAAGCTCCCTTCGTCGCCATTAGTAGATTTATAGATATATCTATATAATGCTGCATATACTGTACCATCATTAGCCACTTCTACATCATAGCAGTTTTGAGTAGCTAAAGAACCACTTATCGGATTAACCCATGTTTGGCCACCATCATCAGATACTTGTAATCCTTTATGTGTAGCTGCAAAAAGTCTATTACTAGTTAAATTTACTGCTAAATTATTAGTAAATAAAAATGGTGAAGTCTGACTAGTGACTTGTGTAGATGAAAGCAATTCAAACTCTGAACCATTGGGAGTAGTACTTTTATAAATACCATTACCTCTAAATCCACTTCCACCATTATTATCACCCATAGGACTAGCAAAATACTCGCCAGTACCTAAATAAAAATATCCATTTTTATCTTGTATTAGTGAAGAAATGAATAAATTGTCAGGATTAGCAAATAAACTCCATGAAGTACCACTAGTAATACTTTTCCATAATCCACTAGATACTCCAGCTGCATAAATAATTGAGGAATTATTTTTATCTACCATTATTGCTCGAGTACGGCCTGATACATTTGTTGGTCCTACATTTATCCACTGTAATTGTTGGGATTTCAGAGGAGTAGTCTTTAAATTATTTTTCCCTTTGTGGTTTTGAGCATTAATACCTAACGATAATGCCATTATTAATACTACAATAAATAAAAATTTAAGTCTTCGCATATTGATGTTTTTTAAAAAATTATACTTTATTAAAATTTTGCAGCCAAATTAATAATAAATATTTAAATGGATGTAAAATTTTTTTCAAAATTATAAAAATTTTTTATAAAATTTTTTCAGAATGATATGATGATCTCACTAATGGTGCTGACTCCACATAGGTAAATCCTTTTTCTAAAGCAATTTTTTTATATTCATTAAAAATTTGAGGAATGACATATTCCTTAACTGGATAATTATTTTTTGATGGTTGTAAATATTGACCAATAGTTAATATTTTACAATTTACATTTAATAAATCATCCATTACTTCTATAACTTCTTCAAATTTTTCACCTAATCCTACCATTATTCCACTTTTAGTAGTTAGACCAAAAGATGCAGCTATATCTAAAGTATGTAAACTATTGTCATAAGTAGCCTTTGTTCTGATCTGCTTGGTTAATGATCTGACAGTTTCTAAATTATGTGAGAAAATATCTGGGCTAGCATCAGCTACTATTTTTATTAAATCACGATTCCCATCAAAATCAGGTACTAAAACCTCTACAGTAAGATTTGCATTTTTTAAAAGTTGTATACATTTAGCCCAATGATTTGCTCCTCTATCTGGCAAATCATCTCTTGTAACAGAAGTTAAAACCACATGCTTTAATGATAATTTTTGTGCTACTTCTAAAATATGCTCTGGTTCATTAGGATCTGGCGGTAGAGGTTTACCAGTATCTACTGCACAAAATTTACAATTTCTAGTACAAATATCACCTAATATCATAAAGGTAGCTGTTCCCTGCGACCAACATTCTGCTTTATTAGGGCACATACCACTTTCGCAAATAGTATGTAAGTTACCATTATTTAATGGAGAATGCAAATTAGAATATGAATCTAATGGTGTACGATTTACTTTTAGCCACTCTGGCTTTCTTAATATTTTTTCTTCACTCATTTAGCATTATAATTTTGACCTATATTGTATTTTAAGAAAAAAGTAACAAAATAAAAATAATTCTTTTCATAAGCCATAATAGGTATTTTTTGTAAAAACAAATCTGCACTAGCACCTATATCTAGCCTTCTTATTTGATCTTGGCTATTATTAAAATCAAAACTAAATCCACCCTGTAAATATATACCAGGGTAATACTTTATTTTATCAAATCCAGAGAAAAAACTACCTCTCCCTAATATATCATTAATAGAATGCTCCTGAGGATTGTATCTCTGCTCTACTATTTCCCAATCATAATAAGAATTATATTTTTGTATCTGCAAATATACTGGTTTAGTAAAACCATTGCTAATGCCGAAAGAATAAAATCTACCAATAGATACACCACCCCAATATGGTTTAGAATATAATAAAGATGCAGATTTAAAGCCAGTTCTTAAAAAATAAACATAGTTTAGTTTACCATAAACAAAAGATTTAGCATTTATTATACCTTCTCTTCTTAGTTTAATTTCTTTAAAAGAATGAACATCTACAAATTCAATTAACATGCCATAATTATTGAATATATTAGCATTTTTACCAAAATCTACTAATAATCCCCACCCTTGAGTGTTTAAATTAGCTCCTACGCTGAAATATTGTTTCAGTAGAGTACCTCTTTCATAACCGCTGCCTATAGCTATATCCTCTTGTGCAAATAATACACTAGAAATAAAGATAAGCGCTATGAATATGAAATTCTTATAATTCATAATTACAAAATTAATTATTTTTCATAAATTACAGATGATTTTAACATATATTTTTGTAATTTTGCACAAAATTTATTAATATGAACCTAGCTCAACATTACAAAGCTAATGAAGTAGAGAGTAAATGGTATAAAAAATGGCTAGAAAATAAATATTTTCATTCTGAACCAAATGATAAAAAACCATATACTATTGTGATACCACCGCCCAATGTTACTGGAATATTACATATGGGTCATGTACTAAATAATACTTTACAAGATATTTTGATCCGTAGAGCCAGAATGTTAGGTTATAATGCATGCTGGGTACCTGGCACAGACCATGCTTCTATAGCTACAGAGGCCCGTATAGTTGCTAAATTGCGTGCAGAAGGTATAGATAAACATTCTCTCTCTCGTGATGAGTTTATGAAGTATGCATGGGAATGGAAAGAAAAACATGGTGGTATCATCCTAGAACAACTTAAAAAATTAGGTGCTTCCTGCGATTGGGATAGAACTACTTTTACTATGGATGATAACTACTACAATAGTGTAATTCATGTATTTGTAGATTTATATAATAAAGGACTGATATATCGCAGTCACAGAATGGTAAATTGGGATCCACAGGCTCTCACTGCACTATCAGACGAAGAGGTAGTTTACAAAAAAACTAATAGCAAACTGTATTACATAAAATATTATCTTGCAGATAACAGTGGATATGTAGTGATAGCCACTACTAGACCAGAGACTATATTAGCAGATACTGCTGTAGCAGTAAATCCCAATGATGAAAGGTATAAACATTTGATTGGCAAAAGAGTTTTGGTTCCTTTAGTGAAAAGAGAAGTACCTATAATAGCTGATGAGTACGTAGAGCAAGAATTCGGTACTGGTTGCCTAAAAGTAACTCCAGCACATGATCTCAATGATTATGAAATAGGTAAAAAACATAATTTAGAAATCATTGATATTTTCACACCAGATGCCCATTTAAATGAAAATGCTAAATTTCTTGTTGGTCAAGATAGATTAGATGCACGGAAAAATATTATTACACTTCTAGAGCAAGAAGGTAATATAGAAAAAATAGAAGATTATGAGAATAATGTAGCCTATAGCGAAAGGACAGATGTACCTATAGAGCCACGTTTGAGCCTACAATGGTTTCTGAAAGTCAAAGAATTGTCTGAGCCAGCACTCGATGTAGTGCTAGATGGTACTATTAAATTTTATCCAGAAAAACTAATAAATACTTACAGACATTGGATGGAAAATATTAAAGATTGGTGCATATCTAGACAATTGTGGTGGGGACATAGAATACCAGTGTGGTATATGCCTGACGGAGACTATGTAGTAGCACATGATGAGGAAGAAGCTTTTTCACTAGCACAGGCTAAAAATCACAATATTAAAAAACAAGATCTAAAACAAGAAGAAGATGTCTTGGATACATGGTTTTCTAGCTGGTTATGGCCTATAGCTGTCTTTAATGGCATATTAGAACCAGATAACAAAGACATCACATATTATTATCCTACTAATGATTTAGTAACTGCTCCAGAAATTTTATTTTTCTGGGTTGCTAGAATGATAATGGCTGGATTAGAATATCGTAAGCAAGTACCTTTTTATAATGTATATTTTACTGGTATTGTAAGAGATAAATCTGGTCGCAAAATGTCTAAATCGCTAGGTAACAGCCCCGATCCAATAGATCTGATAGATAAATATGGCGC
>LUZL01000084.1 GCA_001603615.1 Bacteroidales bacterium Bact_20
TAAAACTATCAATGTAGCTCAAAATAAGAAATTTTATAATATTGATGAAATTATTGATTCTTTACCCAATACTTTTGCTGATAATCACATTCTACAGGAAGCTTTTTTTCAATACGAAGTGCTCAAAAATAAATTCCTCAATACTGGTTTACTAGATCAAAATGATATATTGCAACTAAAAAATCAATTTGAGATAATTATTGACAATTTGCTAGCTAATACAACTAAACAATCATATTTGTATTCATTGATAAATCCAGCACTAGATAAATCTATTCCCAATATTGCTCGCAAACCTTTTACTAATTATGAGAATTTGTACCATTTGAGAGGAATTATAAACAATATAAATAAAGAAAATGGGCAAATAATTCTAACTCTTCAAACAATCAGTACTGATGGACTATCTATTGATGATATAATAGTGCATTTATTTGATCATAGCTCAAATAATTTATTATACCCAAACCTTACTAAATATGAAACTATACTAGCAACAGGGCAGGATATTTTCATTCAGAATTGTACTTTTTTTAAAGGTAACGAGTATTATTCTACTGCTGATACATTAATAGTTTTGTATCCAGACTATATCATAGATGTGAGAGATGTGAGCGATGTACATATTTTTAATAATTCATATCCTCATTTTATCAAGTTAGTTCCTATCTATTCTATCATTAGGACATTTGTAAACATTGATAATCCTCAAAAAATACAAAGTATACTCATCGGTAATCTATTAGGCGAGATTTTTGATGTGTATATAGCTAATGATAAAGTTTCAGAGGATAATTTATTATCAGCATATAAAGATTTCATTGGTAAAAATATTTTTGAATTACTTTTTTGGTATAATAATTCTGAAGGTGTAAACATAGATTTTTTGATAGAAATTATTAAAAAAGAATATTTATCTGGTTTAGAGCTAATGCTACCAAGCATTAAAAGAGACAAAAGCTCTATTTTGTATTTAGAACCTTTCTATATCAGCCATATATATGGTTTACAAGGTAGGATGGATGCATTAGCATTTACCGAGAAAGGCAATAGTGCTAATATTTACGAGTTGAAATCGCACAAGCCCAAACATAAAAGTTATTTATATACTAAATCTCATGATGCTCAATTGATATGTTATTATTTACTATTTCGCAGCATATATCCAGATAAAAAATTGTTTTATAAAATGGCATATCCAGGAGCAGAGGAGCATCATCTACGTAGTATTACTTTTGGCGATAATGCTGAGGAACGTCAGTTAATGTTAATTCAAGAAGTACTTTTCGCACGTAATAATATTGTAAAAAATCATATAGATTATGCTAATGGCGATTTCTCATCACTTATAGATTGTTTACCAAAAAATTCTGATGAGTCTAAGCCGATGACTTTTTCTATTTTTAGTAAAAATGAAACTAAACTGAGTGATTCTCAAACATTTATGTATAATGACATAGATCTTTTACATAAGTCTATTAATAAAATTGCAAACAATAAATTACTAAATGCATATTTCTGGGGATATGTACGCTTTATCTATCGAGAACTTTTGACTGCTAAATTAGGCAATCCAGATTTGAATGATGCATGGGAGAGTTTAATAAATGAATCTCAATGGGGCTATGCTAATATTTGGAAAAAATCTATCAATAAAAAATTTAATCAATTTGAAATATTAGGGCCATTGACATTTAAATCATTCACTGATGATAATCATTTGATTTTCTCAATAGATAATGAAGATACATCTATCTCTAGACTACGTGAAGATGATATTATCATTTTGTATCCATATAATACTAATGCATATAATCCTTTAAATCAGCAGTTATTAAAGGGTTATATAGTGAGAATAGATAATCATGAGGTGGAGCTAAGTATAGCTAATAAATATATTCCTCAAAAAATATTTACAAATAAATCTAAATGGGTAGCAGAGGCAGATAGATGGTTCCATAACTATAACTATGGTATACGTAACTTGTATTATCTGATATCTAATGAAGATGAGCAATTCACAGATTTATTTCTAGGAATACAAAAACCAGCTTTTAGTGAAGATTATCATGAAATTAATAAATTAGATGGTTTGGATAGCTCGCAAGAAATAGCTGTAGAGCAAGCT
>LUZL01000085.1 GCA_001603615.1 Bacteroidales bacterium Bact_20
ATCATCCAGCTACGTTGATATTTTAGAAATTTGTAAAATTCTTTATTTTCTTTAGATTTGATAATTTTCATACTATCCTCAGCATAGTTCCACATGAAATGTGGATTGTAAACAGTTTGCAATTTTATATCTTCATCATCTTTTAAAATATAGAAAAATTGAGAACTTTGTCCCAAACGCACCTCATACTGTATGCCAGAGTCTGGCATTTTGAAATTAAAATTGCCTTTTTCATCTGTGATAGTGCTATCTATCAATGTTTGTTCATTCCCATAATATGAAAATAAGTAAAGTGGCATTTTATCAGCATTCTTAATATTACCAGAAATATTCTGTGCATTTATATTATTTATTAATATTGAGAGTAGAGCTATTGATATAGCTTTTAAAGAGTTTATTATTTTCATATCTAACATGATTAATATTTAATGCAAAAATAAAAAAATAATTTAATGTAAATAAATATTATGTTAATGTAAAATTTTTAGTTAATAAATTCTATAATCTGACTAAACAATGTATTTATCCATTAACAAAAGATATGAAATTTTACTACTGTAAAAGAATCTAAATTTTAAAAATCTTTATATTTTATAAAGATAACTAAATATTCAAAAAGAATAGATATATTATAATTTAAAAATTAAAAAAATATTAATGAATGTAACTACATAATATAAAAATTTAAATATAATTTTGCCAAAAGATAATACAATAAAATTATGTCAGAAACTTATTATATTCAGGAGAAATTAGATTTCACTACTTTAGAGGATATAATGTATCATAGAGTAGATGTGCAATTGAGTGAGGTTGCTAAAACCAATATTCTAAAATCTAGAAAATTTTTAGATGATTACTTAGAAAATAATGATAAACCAGTTTATGGTATTAATACAGGATTTGGAGCATTATATTCTGTCAAAATTCCTAAAGAATCCCTATCTACTCTACAAGAGAAATTAATTTTGTCTCATGCATGTGGCATAGGGGACACAGTGCCAGAGGAGATAGTAAGGCTAATGCTAGCACTCAAAATACAAGGGTTGTCATACGGTAATAGTGGTGTAAAACTAGACACTGTAGAGAGATTGATATATTTTTTAAATAATGAGATACATCCTGTAGTTTATGAACAAGGTTCACTGGGAGCTTCAGGAGACCTAGCACCTTTAGCTCATTTATCATTACCACTAATAGTTAGAGGAGAGGTAAATTATAAAGGTAAGACGATAAGTACTCATGAGCTTTATAAATCATTGAATCTTTCGCCAATAGATTTAGCCTCAAAAGAAGGCTTAGCCTTATTAAATGGTACTCAATTCATGTCATCGTATGCTAGTTATATAGTTATAAAAATGAAAAATCTGCTAGCATGGGCAGATATTGTCGGTGCACTATCATTAGATGCTTTCTATGGTCTATCAGATCCATTCTATGAAGGATTACATTTAGTGCGTCCTCATCTAGGACAAAAAAATACTGCTAAAAATATGCTGTTATTATTAGAAGGTAGCGAGATACAACAGATATCTAAAGAACAGGTGCAGGATCCGTACTCATTTCGATGCATTCCACAAGTGCATGGTGCTATAAAAGATACTTATAGATATTTCAGAGATGTTATAAATACAGAGATACAAAGTGCTACCGACAATCCAACAATTTTCCCTGATGAGGGTAAAATACTCTCTGGTGGCAACTTTCATGGTGAACCTCT
>LUZL01000086.1 GCA_001603615.1 Bacteroidales bacterium Bact_20
CATTAAACCACAAAATAGTATTTGCACCATTTGCAGTTAAAGTAATAGAATCACCAATGCATAAACTATCTAATTGAGGATTTACCACTAGAGGAGGCAATGGATAAACTTTAATTATGATACTATCTGTAGCGGTATTACCATTGCCATCAGTAACTTGACATCCGATTAAATAAGTACCTGGAGCTTCAGAAAGAAATGTAGTAGATGGAGAAGTATTATTTAATAATAATGAATCTGCTCCATACCAATTATATGTATAAGGAGAAGTGCCACCTGTAACCTCAGCATTTAACACCACAAAACTTTCTGCACATATAATAAGTGTATCATCTGTGGGGCGAATATTTACTGTAATTTGGCTAAAAAGATTTAACCTAATGAAAATCAATAGGATAAATAAATATTTTGATTTATTGATATATATCATATATGTTTTTTTGCTAAATTATATCAAATAATCATATATAATAAGAAAATAAATAATTTTTTTAAAAAAAAATTATTTAAAAAAATTAATCAAAAAAAATATAAAATTAATCTAATTAAAAAAAAATATTTTAGCCAAAATTTGATATTAATTGTAATTTTTGTCTATCTACGATATCTATACTCTTACCATCTATATTTATAATGCCGTCTTTTTTAAATTCACTTAAAATCCTAATAACATTTTCTACAGTCATACCTATCAGCTCAGCAATTTCTTTTCTAGAAAGTGGTAAATCAAAAGAGTCGGTTTTATAAATATTATCTGCGAAATCTAAAATTATGAAAGCTATGCGACCTCTCAAATTTCTACTGGATAATTTAACAAAATTATTAATAACCTTACTAGAAGCAAAACTTATCATATTTAATATGCCAAAGGCAAATTCTTTTTCAGATTTTATAACATCGAGCATTAGCTGATAAGGAAAAGAACAAGCAACTGAATCTTCTAAAGCAGTTATAGTATACAAATATTTCTCACTGCTAAAAAAAGATAATAAAGTAATATTATCATGCGGACGAGCAATAGAAATAATGCGATTTTCATTTTTATCAGTCATTTGACTTACTTTTATCAACCCTTCTTTAATATATAAGAATCTATCAATATTTTTCCCTTCTTCTACCAAAGTATCTCCTTGTTTAAATTTAGCTTCTTTTTTGCTATTATATAACTTATCACAAATCATAGGAGCTAAATGTTGACTAGCAATTAAATTGATAAAGCAATCTTCGCAATTACATTTAGAAGTATGATGTGAATGTACAGAGGTAGTAATTGTATCCATAAATTATATTTTTAAAAAACAAATATATATCTAATTTTCAAAATAAAAAATTTTATTTGACATTTTGCAAAATTAAATATAATCCTTTACATTTAATATTTTGTGGTATAACATAAAAAAATTCAATTTTATCATTTAGCCCTTCATCAATACCAAATAATAAATTTGTCTGATACATTTGCCAACGAGTCTCTCCTGGTGTGATATAAGCTTCATCTTTTTTCCAATCTGTCCAAATACCATTTTTTTTATGAACTCTATAATAAACTATTATATCTGAAGGTGAAATTTTAGTATCTATCTGCCACCCAAAAGCAAATGAATTAAACTCAATAGGTGTTTTTATTTTATATTTTTTCTGTGGTGTAGATACTTTATCTTTCAATTTTACAATTTGTAAATGATGCTCAGCAGTTAACTGATCAAATACCACTGTATCTATTTGATTATAAGCAAAATATGGTATTAATGACAATAATAAAAAAAATAAATATTTTCTCTTCATAAATCTTAAAAAATTTTTGCTAAATTATTAAATTAAATTTTAAATTGATATTATTTTTAATAAAATAATAAACTCGTCGCAATCGTAAACTAGAAAATATGAAAGGGATTTAAAGTGCATTAGCTTAATATATGCTATACTTTAAACCCCTTTAAAACTTTGCTTTATCCTACTTTACCAGCAAAAAATTAACCCAGCAATGACATTAAAAGTAGCTTGTGGGAAGTAGCCAAAATCTTTATATTCTTCCCCATCGGAATAATAACGATAAACCCAAGCATTAGTCTCATATAATTCATTAAAAATATTATTAAAATTAACAAATACATTGATTTTATCAAATTTTTTACCTTTAATAGAATAATCAACCCTAATATTATTGACAAAAAAAGGATCAATAATACATTGCTCATCAGCAGTATTGTCTATGTACTGTTTAGAGACATATTTAGATTGTAAAGAAATAGATAAATCATTTATAGGTTTAAAAGTTAGTATACTAGAAGCTACTATAGATGGAGAAAAACTAATTGTTGTATTTTTTACTTCATTTATTCTCTGCTGTGGCCACAAATCATAATCATCGATATATATTTTCATTTTTTTGATTTTGTTTTCACTAAAAGTGCAATTAGCATCCCAGCTCAGCCATTTAGTAAAATTGAAATTCCATATTAGTTCTACGCCTGCTCTATAGCTAGACGGGACATTTTGCATTATAGGATCACCCACATCGTTAATTTTACCAGTGAGTACCAACTGATTATCATAATACATATAAAAAGTATTAATATTCACAATACCTTTACTGAAATAGCGAGTATAACCTAATTCCAAATCATAGAGAGTCTCAGGTACTGGTTTTAAACTGTCCTCTCTAACAAGCATTAGATTATCTCTATTAGGTTCTCTATGGCTGACACCAGTTAATAAATATAATTCATCATTCTTAGAAATTTTATAAACCAAACCTATTTTAGGGTTAAAAAAATTATAATACTTACAAATAGTATCAGAGATGAAAACATCATCTGTTCCTTTAATAGAAAAATCTATATATCTGTATTGTAAATCTATAAAAAAATTTAAATATTCATTAAAAGTATAATCCATTTTAGTAAAAATGCTAAATTCATTTTTGATACTTCTATTCCTATACCATTCGTAATTAATAGGAATATTATGAGCATATTGCATCCAAATAATTTTACCATAATGCCAACCGTCATATTGATAAAGATTTAAACCAGTTCTTATTTTTATATTTTTACTATTATCAAAGATATGGCTCATTATTATACCATAAAAATCATTCTCAAGAAATTTTCTTTGGATAAGATCCATAGAATTAATAGTAATGGTATCATTTCTTGTTGTATCTATCAAAACTACTGGCTGAATATTGTACTTTGATAATTTTTTATCTTCCTTGAATTGTTCATAATAACCAAATCCATTAATATAAAAAAGAGTCGCATTTAAAGTATTTCTATCATTAATTTTTTGTGTCAAATTCAAATGATAATGATATTGCCAATAATTATCAGTTTCATTTTCATAAGTATAAGGATTGTATCTGCGTAATTTCGGATCATCTAAATATTCTTTAGGGACACCACCCCAAGCTTGATAAGTTTTTTCATACCCAGCCATAAATAAACCCTTAACGATAGTATTTTTACCATAATAACCACCAGATAAATAAGTAGAATTGAGATTAGAATAAGCTCTATCTATATACCCATCAGAATATTGATGAGACAGCCTTCCCTCAAGATACCAATTATCTTTTATTAATCCTGTTGCGAATTTAGCAGAAGCACCAAACGTATTAAAAGAACCACCTAAAGTTTGTATTTCTACAAAAGGATTGTTTTTCATAACACCTGTTAAAATATTAATACTAGCACCAAAAGAAGCTGTGCCAAAACTAGAAGTACCCACACCACGTTGTATTTGAATATTATCTGCAGAAGTAGCTATATCTGGAATATCCACCCAAAACACACCTTGAGATTCAGGATCATTATAAGGTACACCGTTAATAGTTACATTAATTCTAGTAATGTCTGTCCCTCTAATACGAATATTAGTATATCCTATACCATTACCTGCATCACTAGTAGCTACAACTGACGGAGTAAAATTTAAAATTAGAGGCAAATCTTGTCCCGTTTTAAGAGATTGAATTTTTTCAATAGGTAAATTAGTAAAATTTTTAGGAGCATTATCATCTTGCCTTATAGCAGTTACAGTTATTTCATCAGTAAGAATAGATTTAGGAGTTAAATAAATAGTTACAAATTGATTTTCATTAACAACAATTGTATCAGTTTCATAACCAATAAATGAAGTTATTAAAGTGACAGGTAGAGATTTAACTTGAAAGCTAAAACTACCATCATTACCCGATACAGTGCCGAAAAATGTACCTGAGATTTTAATATTAGCAAATGATAACGGCTTCTGTGTGCTTTTGTCAATTACTTTTCCTGTAATAGTAATCTGACTGCTGAGGCTAATAGCTAGCATCAACAAAATGATAAATAAAATTGTTTGTTTTTTCATAATTCCCCAATGTTTTTTTATGTTATACATTGGGGGTGTCGGAGAAAATACCACACATTTAGGACCTCTCCCTACGCCGGTATTATCCGGATCAGGTTCTAAGGGTATGATCTCAGCCTTCCAATTAATTATGGAATAGCACCCCCGTGTTTCTCGGTTGCAAAATTATAAATATTTTTTAACTTTTCAAATTTTATTTAATAAATATGGAGATTTAAACATTTTTTTATGTTAAGTATTTTATATGTCAATATTTAAAAAATATATTATCTTTGTATCAAGTTAATAGATAAAACTGTAATAACAAATCGTAAAGAAGTATGGGCAGCATGGCCTAGCGATAGTGAAGGATAAAGAAAGTGATTTCGTAGGGTGGATAAATGATACATTCAGAGGTGTGGCTACTAAGTACCTGCAGAGCTATATAATGTGGTATGTGGTGAAGCATAAATATCTATTGAGTAGAGTGATATATGATATAGGTAGAATGCTTAATCTAGCAGCCTCAGACTGGGAAGCATGGTATGTATACATGCGGTTGAGATTAAAGCCTAGAGAAAGTTTAACATAAATGTTATTCATTTCCC